>JALZHR010000579.1 GCA_030860665.1 Acidobacteriota bacterium | reverse complement strand
TCCCAAGCCCAAACCGCCGTAACGACGCCCGCCCGAATTGTCCGATTGCTTAAAGCGCTCGAAAACGTATGGAAGAAATTCCGCGCTGATGCCTTTGCCGGTATCGCTGACGCTGATTTCGACGCTCGAATTGACACGCTGGACGCGAATTTGCACGCGTCCGCCTTTCGGCGTGAACTTGATGGCGTTCGAGAGCAGATTCCATAAAACCTGCTGAAGACGCGAAGCGTCGCCGGAGACGAAGCTGCGCGAATCGAGAATCGTTTGCAGGCGAATGTCTTTGGCGTTCGCCGCCGGAGTTATCACGTCGACGGCTGATTCGACGACCGTTATCAAATCGACCTGCCGGACTTCGAGCCGGAGCTTGCCGGAAATAATGCGCGTAAAATCCAGAATGTCCTCGATGAGCTTCGACTGCGCCCGCGCGCCGCGCGCGATGGCGTCGACGGCGCGCTTTATCGTTTCGGCGTCCGGGTTTCTGGTTTGCAGAATCTGCGCCCAGCCGAGGATTCCGTTCAGCGGCGTGCGCAATTCGTGCGAGACGACCGAGAGAAATTCGTCCTTGGCGCGCGTCGCCTCTTCAGCCTGTTTTTTCGCGCGCAGAATCTCGTCCTCGTATTGATTGCGCTGGCGCATCGCCATAAAAACGCAGTCGTTGAAAATCGTGCCGTCGCGTTCGTGCCGTGCGGCGTTGACCAGCACGGGAATGTCCAGACCGGATTTCGAGCGCAGGCTGAGATAAACTTCTTCGACCTTGTTTTTTAATTTGAGCAGCGGAAAAAAATGCGTCTGGTAGAAGATGCGCCCGGCGACCGAGAAGATTTTTTCGATGTGCAGGCGGCACAGTTCGGCGCGCTCGTAGCCGAGCAGGTTCAGCAGCGTGTCGTTCGCCTCGACGATTTTGCCGTCGTCAGCAAAAACCAGAAAGCCGCATGGCGCGTTGTTCAGTAATTCATCCATCGGCTCGCATATTAATTGATAACTGATACTGAAAAGCCGTCAGCCGTCAGCCGTCAGCAGTCAGCTTTTAATTCTCAATTATTAATTATCAGTTATCAGTTATCAGTTATCAGTTATTCCGCAGATAATCCTTAATAATCGCGATTGTCTCCTGCGGGTGGCTCAGATGCGGGCAGTGACCGCTGGCGTCCATCAGGCGCAGCGTGCTCCCGGGCAGATTCCGGTGAATAAATTCGCCGACCGAAACCGGCGCAATCGCGTCGTCCGTGACCTGTATAATCAGCGAAGGCGTTTTCAGCTTCGGCAAATCGGCGCGGTTATCGGCGTAAAACGTCGCTTCGGCAAACCGGCGCGCAATCGCCGGGTCGGTCGAGCAGAAGCTCTCGTGAAGCTCGCCCGCCAGCTCGGGTCGCTCGTCGTTTTTCATAATCACGGGCGCGAGAAAGCTCGCCCAGCCCATAAAATTTTTGTCCATCATATCGAGCAAGCCTTCGATGTCGGCGCGGTCGAAGCCGCCGACGTAATCCGGCGGGCAGTTGATGTAACAGGGCGAAGGCACGACCTGAACCAGATTTTTAAAAAGCTCCGGTCTCTCGATAGCCGCCAGCACGCCGATCATACTGCTGACCGAATGCCCGACAAAAATCACGTCTTCCAGCCCGAGCACGTCGCAGATTTCCAGCACGTCCTTCGCGTAACCGCTCAAATCGCCGTAGCGCGCCGCGCTGTAAGCCGTGAGGTCGGATTTGCCCGAGCCCACGTAATCGAACAAAACGATTTTGTAATCTTCCGCGAAAGCGGGCGCGACAAACCGCCACATATTCTGGTCGCAGCCGAAGCCGTGAGCGAACATCAAAGGCTGTTCGCCCTGCCCGGAAACTTTGACATTATTGCGCCGGAGAATATTTTCAGTCATTTTGAATTCAGGGAAAATCTGCAAATTAAACCGTATATATAAACGGTAAAATAATCTCCGCGTGAAAGCAAATTTTATAGAAAAGCCGGTTTGAAGTTAAGCGTCAGTTACTCCGCCCGCTGCCGCCGTCGCCGCATTCTCTAAATAAGTGCGGCTAAACAAAAACTTTCCGGCGATGCGGCAAAACAAGCCGAACTCATCTTTCATAACCGGAGGTTTTTTGTCGCGCCACGCGAATGCGTAGCGGAGACTGAAATAATTTTCGGAAAGCCGGGCGTGAGGCTGCAGCTTTCCGAAAAATTACAGGCTTTTTTACTACATAAATACGTGGTGCGGCGGGGTTCTTTTTTCATTAATTTAGAGAAGCTCCGGAGAATCGTAAATTCGACAGGGGCAAATTATAAGGAGCAATTATGAAAAAGGGACTATTTATTCAAGCGACATTTATTTTTTTGATATTCATCTGCGGCACGACCGTTTTTGCCGCGCCGCCCAACGACAACTATCAGGACGCCGTGCTGACCACGCTGCCCGTGCCTTTAATCGAGCTTGCCGGCTCGAATATCGGGGCGACGAAACAGCCGGGCGAGCCTGAACACGCCCGCAATCCCGGCGGCAAATCCGTCTGGTACAAAATCGTTCCGCAGGAAACGACGGTGGTCAAGATTTGGATTGACAATTCTACCGCCGGAGAAAATCTGAATACTCTGCTCGCCGTTTACAAAGGTTTTACGCCGACCGATTTCAATCTCGTCGCGCACAACGACAATATGCGCGATGCGCTGGTCAGCAAGGTTCAGCTGACCGTTCATCCGGGAAACATTTATTACGTCGCCGTCGACGGATTTAACGACAGCGGATTTGTCGCCCACGGCAATTTCAGGATTCGCTTTGAAAAGCTGAGCGCTCCGACCAACGACGTGGACGACGCCCTTTTTAACCCCGACGCCCGGCTGCCGTTCGCGACGCACGGCTTTACCAGCGGAACCAACCGGAACGCGACGAAACAGCCCGGCGAGCCGAATATTACAAATAATGCCGGCGGCAAATCGGTCTGGTTTTTTTGGAGAGCGCCGCAGTCGCGCGCGATGACCGTCAATCTGACCTGCAATCCGAGCATCCAGGAATGTTTCGATATGCAGCTTGCCGTTTTTAAGAGC
>JALZHR010000568.1 GCA_030860665.1 Acidobacteriota bacterium | reverse complement strand
AGCATACGGCACAGGCTCGCCGATTTCCGGATAGCGATGCGCCACGATTGTCCCGTCAAAATCAATCGCCACAACCGGCGTTTTCGGTTTATTGCCGCGCTTCATTCTAATCTTATTAAAACATGAGAACTGAAAACTGAGAACTGAGAGCGGAGAATTGATAACTGATAACTGAGAGCTGAGAGCTGATAATTCGTTCTTTTCACTATCAGTTCTCAGTTATCAGTTAATAAGCAGTTTTCGGTATTCGGAAGGCGTCGTGCCGTTTATATTTTTAAAGCAGCGCAGAAAATGACTCTGGTCGGCAAATCCGCAGTTAAAAGCGATGTCGGTCAGCGAGAGATTTTTGTCCGGCAGCGAGGAAAGCGCCTTTTCTATGCGGATTTTTCGGATATATTCGCCGAGCGTGCAGTGAAAATATTTGGAAAAATCTCTGGACAGATGAACCGGGTGAATGCTCAGGCGGCTCGATAAATCTTCGAGCGTATGTTTATCGGCATATCGGTCGTGCAGCAATTCCCGCAGCTTGCCGACCCACAGCGGCTTTTTCCCGGTTTTCGTTTCGCCGCCGCCGGCGCGAATCAGCTGCGCGACCGTTTCCAGCAGCAGCGATTGCAGCGAAACCATCATCGCCTCGTCGCAAATCTTCGTCTCGCGGTAAATTTTGTAGAGCAGCAGCTTGATGTCGGGATTTTCGATTTTAAAGCTGCCTTCGAGGCGGCTTTTATCCAGATAAAAACGGTCGAACCAGCCGTCGTTGAATTCGATGTGAAAGCCTCTGGTGTAGCCTTCGGGCTTGACGTTGTAATGCGGCTCCTGCCAGCTGTGAAAAAGCAGGCTGCCGTTCGCGCAGTTATAGCTTTCCTTTTTATTGCCCTCGATTAATTTGCCGTGCAGAATAAACGTAAAATACGCGTTTTCGTGAAAATGCCAGTCGACTTTCGCGTGAGTGTATTCGGTATCGGTCAGCGTAATTCCGCTGAGACGAATAATCCGGTTCGTCTCGCCAAAAAAATGTCCGGTCTGCAAATACTTCATTTCGGGAAAATAATAGGGAAATGAAACCGCAGCTCTGAAATCCGGGCTATAAACTCTGAATTATTTCGAGAAATATTGAAATTTATAATTCAGAACCGGCGCGGCGGTTTTCTCCGTTCATCGTCTCTAACGGATTACGACGGCGAGCGATTTTTGTTGCGGAAAATTTCCCGCAGCCAAAATCGGCGCTTATATTTTAAATGCACCGCGCCGAAATTTTTGTGACGGTATTTCGAGGCAATGAGACCCGAGCAATCTTTCAGAAAAACCGGCTTTTAAAATTATTTGACGACGGCTGGCAAAAGATATTTTTCCACTATTTTTTCGACCTGCGCGTGCGCGTAATTTCTGCCGTAAGCCGTCGCCGTGACGACGATGACGAGCGGCGCGTCTTTGAAAACGATAATTTTATTGCCGCCGTTTCCGCTTGAGAGAAACGCTTCGTAGGTTTTCCCGTTTGCTTTAAACGTCTGATTCCAGAATAAATAACCGTAGCCCGTGCCCTCGCGCGGCAGCGTCTGATGCCTGGTAAACGACGCTTTTACCCAGTCTTTCGGAATAATCTGTCTGCCGCGCCACGCGCCCTGGTTTTTATAAAGCTGCCCGAATCTGGCGAAATCCAGTGCGTTCATCCGCAAGCCGCCCGCTGTGTTGGCGACTTTCTGCGGCGTATACTGCCATTTGTAGTTTCTGATGCCGAGCGGCGCGAACAGCTTTTTCTCCGCGTATTTTTCCAAGCCGCCGGGCACGGATTTATCTAAAATATCGCCCAGCAAAACGACGCCCGCCGTGAAATATTCCCATTTTTCTCCGACTGATTTGGTTTTGTCCATCGGCAAATCCAGCCCGAATTTTACCCAATCGCCGGTCGGATACATTTTTTCCTCGTTGCCCGGCGAGTTTTCGTCGTCGTCGTTGCCGGTAAAGCCGGAGCTCATCGTCAGAAGGCTTTTTATCGTCACCGAGCTTTTTTCCGGCGAGTAGTTGCCGAACTTCAGTAAATCGTAAAATTCGCCGAGCGTCTGATTTTCATTTTTGAGATAGCCTTCGCCGATGGCGATTCCGGTCATCGTCGAGGCGAAGGATTTTCCGACCGAGCGCGTGTCGTGCAGAGTTTCGCGGCTCGCGCCGTTAAAATATTCTTCAATCAGGAGTTTGCCGTTTTTGACGACGACGATGCTCGTGATGTCTTTAAACTTGTTTTCGGCGATTTTTAATTTTAATAAGGCGATTTTCCCGCGGTCGAAAGCGTCGCGTGAAACCTGCCAACCGCTGCCCGCTTTTATTTTCTGCGGCTGAATCTCTTTGTCCGTGAGCTCTCTGGAAGGCTTCGGGACGATAATTTTCAGCTCGCCCGCGGCGATGATGTCGCCGGTTTTTTCAGCCGGTCGGTCGATGAACGGGCGGATTTCTATTTTTAATAAATGCCCGCCCGTCGTTAAAGCCTCATCGCCGCCCGCCAGCAGAAACCTGTTCCAGAGAAATTTGCTCCACGCGTCCTGATTGTCTGCGGTTACGAGCGGCACGCGGAAAACCGTGCGGCGGTTTTTACTTTCCGCGCCGAACGTGCCCGGATGCAGATTTTCCCGGTAAATCAGCGTGTTGTCCACATAAAAGCTGAATTGAAAGCGCCCGTTTCGCGCCATCTCCTCGGCGGACAGTTCGGGCTGTAATTGATGAAGATAATTGGTCAGCGAATTGCCCAGAAAAACCCGTATATGCAGCTCGGATTTCTCTTTCATCTCAAATTCTTTCAGAAAATCGTCGGCTTTGGAATTTTCGAGCGCAACCGCACCGGACAGAAACGCGATTTTTCCGATGTTTGCCTGATGCAGAGCGTTTTTGATTTCGTCCGGCTCGACGATGTTTTTAATTTGCCCGAGCGCGCTGATTGAAAAAAGCGCGCATAAAAAAAATAAAAATGGCTGGCGGTATCTTATTTTTTTCATATTAATTATCCTGCATTTGATATGGCGGCAGTATAAATCGAATCCGGTGTTTCACAATAGAATGAAATTAACATAAAATTTTTTCAGTTACTCTGAAATCGTGTGAAACGCGAATGTTATAAAGGAAGGTAAAATGCTCAGAATTTTAACTTTAATCGCCTTTTGCTTAATCTCGCTGGTCATTACAACGAGCGCGCAGAAAAAAACGACGGGCGCGGAAACTAAACAGAGCGCGCCGCAGACTTTAAAAAAATCGAACCGGCGTCCGGCTGTCAAAACGCCGAAAGGCGAGCCGTTCGATAAAGCGACGGTCGAGACGATGGCGGCGCAATGCGTCAGGCTGGAGACCGAAGCGGGCGCTATCGAACTTGAGATGTTTCCCGAAAGCGCGCCGGAATCGGTGCGTAATTTTCTGAATCTGGCGGCAATCGGCGCTTTCGACACGACTACGTTCAGCCGCGTCGTGCCGCGTTTCGTCATCCAGGGCGGAAATCTGACGACGCGCGAGAAAATTACGCCGGAGCTTGCCGCTCGCTCGCGCCGGACGATTCCCGACGAGCCGAATCAGGTCAAGCACGAACGCGGAATTCTTTCGATGGCGCGCCCGGACGAGCCGAACAGCGCCAGCACGCACTTTTTTATTCTCGTCACCGCCGCGCCGAATCTGGACGGAACTTTCGCCGCTTTCGGGCGCGTCACTAAAGGAATGGAAGTCGTCGACGCCATCAACAAAATGCCGGTCGAAAACGAAAAACCCGAGAAACCCGTCCGCATCTCTCGCGCAACGGTTGCGCCCTGCGCCGTAAATAAGTGAGAACTGAAAAGTGAGAAGTGAGAACTGATAGTTGGTAGCTGAAAAAAGCAAGGGCTGAGAACTAAAAGCGATTTTAGTTCTCAGCTCTCATTCTTACTTCTCAGTTATTTAATTGACCTTGAAGCTGTCGTACAGGCTCAGCTCTTCGGCGTTGTTTTCCTCGTCGTAGCCGACCAGATAAGTTTTGTAAGTGGTATTTTTCCTGAATTTATTTTTGCTCAGATTCCTGACTTCTATTTTTTCGCCGCTCTTTTTCAAAGACAAATTATCGTTTAATTTCTGCTGCACGACTAAATTATTATTGGAATCGTAAATCCTTATTTCATAACTTCGATACGCCTTATCGAGTCCGGGCATATCGAGTTTCAGCGAGAAATTCCGGTTTTCGCCAGCCAGCTTCATCGTTTTTACGTTTCCGCGAAAGTTGGTGAGAAACAAAACCGGCGGCTGCGCAGGCGGTTCGGCGGCGCGCGGCACGAATTTTTCCGGAGTTTTTTCGCCCGCTGTTTTATTCTTCACGTCTGACGGTGATTTAGCGGAGTCCGTGACGGATTTTCGATTATTATTCGGGCTTGACTCGGAAGAGCCTGAATTATCCTCACCCGCGGCGGGATTCGTTTCATTCTGCGAAGGAACGGCGGAATTTATCGCGTTCTGATTTCTACCGGAGCGGTCGGATTCGGCGGGCGTTTCGTTTTTCGCCACGTCGACGGCGGGCGGCGCGGAATTATAAAAACTGAAGAACAAGGCGAAGCCGCCGAGGACGAGCAGCAGGGCAAAGGCGATTTGCGGGATACTTATAAAACTGCGCCAGCTTTCGGCGAGCGTCTCGAAAAAACCGGCTTTGGCGGCTTGTTTTTCGGGCGTCCGGTTCAGCTCGAGATAAGATTCGGCGATTGCCACTTCTTCCAGATTGTTTATCAGAAAATGGTTTTTAAATTTGTCCAGCTCGGCGCGGCTGAGGCTGTTTGTCAGGTAATCCTCTATCAAATCGCCTCTGACGACTTCCAGCAGCTCGGCATCCTGGTCGTTCGCAAACCATTCGGTTTCAAGCCTCTCGATTTGATTATCGCTCAGCACATCGAGCCAATAATCACGCATAAATCGTTTTTTTTCTTCCAGAGTGTTCATCTTGACCGTCCCCAATAATAAATGACATTTTCTGAAAAAAGTTTCACTTTGATGTTAATCAGTCGAGAGCTTCGATGCTTTTCAGCTTCTTTTTCGCACAATCGATGAGCTTTTTTCTTATCCGGTTGATGGAAATTTTCAGGGCGTTGACGGTTTTGCCCGTTTCCTGCGCCAGCTTTTCGCGCTGCGTTTTTTTCTCCCTGCCTTTCGCCGCGTCGTAGCGGTCGAGCAGATTGAGGTCTTTTTCGCTGAGGCTTTCGCGGCATTCGCGCAGAGACCTTAAACCGGCTTCGTTGCGCAGGCGCTCGCTGAAGCGGGCTAAAATTTCCTCCGGGTCGTAGGAAGGCTCTTCCGCCTGCGGCAAATCTTCCAAGCCGAGTATCCTGCGTCTCGAATGGCGCTGCTGTTCGAGCAGGATATAACGGGCTGTCTGGTGAAAATAAGGATAAGGATTATTTTTATCGAGGACGAAGTCTTCTTCGTAAATCTTGCGCGCGATGCGGTTGAAAACCTCGTCGGCTTGTTCTTCGGCGACTTGCGATTGATTGGCGCGAAACTGGCGAATCAGGCGTTTTCTGATGTCTTCGTAAACGAGCGAGGCTTTTTCGGGATTTTCGTCCAGATTCAATAAAAACTTTTCAAAGGCTTCGGCATTCAAAACCCAGTCTTTTTTGAATATTTTTTTAGCGTCATAAGACATTCAGGCTCTTAAAAAATAATCTGGTGAAAAAAAATGTGAAACCTTTTTTCATTTTTGCCAATTATAGCTAGAAAGCGGGTAAACGCCAAACAACTTTTCCAAAGTCGCTTTCTAAAATAAAACCTGATTAGAAAATTCTGCGGAACCCGCCAGGCGAGAAGTTCCCGGGGGAAAAGATGAAGAATCCCGCAGAGATTTTTTAATATGCGCCGCCAGCAGCGGCGGCAGCGTTTATTGAATGTTTGACAAAATTAGACGAAGCGCAATGGAGTTTGATTTGCCTGCCCACGCAAAAGCCCGCACAGCCCACGTGCCCACATTTGCCCACAAACTCGCAGTGCCCACAAATTCGTCTAATAGGCTAAAAGAATAAAAGCCCGACCCGTCAGTTAATCGGTCAGGCGGCTGGATGACGGTCAGGCTTTTATAAAGAGGAATTATAGATAAATTGATATTTGGTTTGGTCGTCGGAACGAGCCTTGACGGTCGTTCAGGAATGTTTAGCCCGCGTCGTTTGAAAGTTTGCCACAATCGAAACCGAAAACGATAAACGACATTCCTGAACGACAATAGAGACTATTCGGAAGAGTGAGTTTTATTTTAGACTTGAATCGCGGTTTATCACGGGGAAAATTAAAAGCGGCTGATTAGGGAAAAGATGCGAAACAGTTGGGGAAAGCCGTTCCGTAAGCTTCTGCTTTTTCCGCTTGACCGTCGATTGCAAGTCTTTATGGGAGTAATTCGGTTTTCAATCACGAAGTCGGGTTGCTCCCGTAAAATTTAAAATCGAAAAGTTTGATGATAAGGAGCGGTAAGTAGAAATCGTAATTGAGTCGTTCGGGCGGCGGCTGCTGTCGGCGGATGTGCCGCTAAGCCTCTGTTCTGTTCAAACTGCGACTGGTCAGCCCAACAGCTCCGCACCGAACGATTCAATTATGATTTCTACTCACCGCTTTTTCCGGTCAAGGCTCGCGTTCGCGGAGCCTTTCAAGTAAGATTTTCGGTAATCGGTAAATAAGGGTAAATAGTTTATTTACTTCGGATTAACAAAGCCGGAAGACCGGCGCATCGGCTAAATGACCGCCGGACTCTCGTTCTCGCGTACTCTTTGTCTGTTTCGGCGGATTGAACAACGCTTTTTATTTTGTCTCCGGAACGGCACGCGGACTCAGCATCACTCAAAAGCAGAACGGGAGACAAAAAGATGAAACCCGGACTAAACGCGGCGGCTTGCGAAAGTGGTGATGCGGCGCGAAATGCACGGCGGTTTTGTTTACCGGATTTACCAGCCAAAACATTGCAGGCGGGGTTTTCGCCGGTCGAAAACCGGCTGACGTGTTGAAATCCAAAAAAAGATTTAAGAGACAGACTTGAGCTTTCGGATTTCAATCGTCCGCCCTTTTCTACTATCGCGAAAGCCTCAACCTATCGGCAGCACTTCGGTTTTGCGCCGTCTGAAGAAAGAAGAAGTAGCATCGAAACTGATGGAACTGGCGCGATGCGGTAATTCATCAATCCTTTTTCCATCATTCGGGAGTTTCGACAATTTCGGAATTTCTGCAGGGCATCTTCGGAGCGCTGCTTTCCTTTATCTCGTTCGCACGAAAACTTAAATAAGTCTCCTTTTATTAATCTCAAAAGGCGCGTCGCCCGAAAAGCCGCGAGCCGTTTGAGATTTTTTTTCGTCTGCGCGTCGGAGTAAAGGCGGAGCGGATGCCGGTTCGGGAGATGGAGCAGCAGCAGCAGCAAATTTCGCGATAAATTATTTTCCAAAAAAAACTGCGAAACCTTTTCGGGAATTTGTCTAGTAACAATAGCAGCACCTAAATAAGCTAATTTCGGCTTAAAAAACCGAAAGCCTGACGCATCGGCTAAATGACCGTCAGGCTCTCGTTCTCGGTACTCTTTGTCTGTCTCGACAGATAGAATACTGTTTTTCATTCTATCTCCGAAACGACAGAGACACAACCCCTTTGGGGATTTTAATAAAAAAATGGAGATAAAAATGACTAACAACAACTCAAAAATCTGCAAAGTCATCTTCGCCGCCGCATTTTTGTTTGCCTCGGCGATTTTCTGTTTCGGTCAGGAGCTTGCTCCGCTGGAATTTGTCGGCGCGAGCGACGAAAATCCGGACGTTCAAACCGTGACGCTTCAGCAGGTCGGAGCGGACGCCAGAGTCGAAGTCAGCGACGAAAGACTGATTCGCGCCGAGCTGTCGACCGAAGGTGAAACGTCGCATCTGACCGTCGCGGTCAATACCGTCGGGCTGGAAGCGGGAGAAGAAGGGACGGAATACGAAGGCTCAATCCGGGTTATCGGCGACGCGAATTCGTATTTTATTCCGATTAAGTGGATTGTTTTCCCGTTTACGCCGAAAGAATGTCGCGGCAGGCGGACGACCGTTCAATATCTGACCAGAGGAACGGCGGATAATTTCGTCGGTATTGAATCGACTTTCCCCAGCCCGTTTCAGGTTGCGAGCTATCCGCTGCAAAGACGATACGACGAACTCGGAACAAATAAAAAATATTTCGGTGACAGCTATCGTCTCGGCGGCTGCCGCGTCTGCGCCATCAGAGTTTATGTCCGCGCCAAAAGAGAAGGCGAAATCGACGACAACGACAATCTCTGGTTCATCGTCAGCGACGCCGCAAACGGAACGAACTACAATCCGGTCAACATCGCTCCCGGTTTCAGCCCGATGTGGTGGGGACAGCCTTCGCCCTACACTTTCTACCGTGAAATTCCCGGTTCGGTAGTTAATCCGGAGATTCTCGGCAAGAACGCGGCGACGCTCGACATTTCGTCGCAGGACGACACGTCGATAGATTACACCAGAGTTTATATTTACAGATACTAAACTCAGTCTGCCGAAAGCACTCCGGAAAAGGAGCGAATTTCGCTCCTTTTCTCTTCTGAAATTGAATGAAACTTTTCTGAATTTTCGTCAATTATAGATACAAAGCAAAAACACTGTCAGTTTTTCCAACCTGCAATTCAAAAGCCGCGCATCGGCTGATGCGTTTACCGGAAGTGCATCGGGGCGAAGTCCATCTGTTTTCACAGGCTCGACCCCGACCTGCTGCGGCAATCCGCGCATGGTAAACAGACAAGCCGCGGCGACTACAGGAAAATAAAAATTAAGGAGAATATCACCATGAAAAGAACGGTTTCCGTATTATCAGCAGCGTTTCTGATTGCTGCTCTGTTTTTCAATCTTCTGCCGCTCTCAATCGTGCAGGCGCAGGAAACGCCGGAGATTCCGCCGACGTCGCCTGATTATGAAAGAATCCGGGAAGTCAGCCTCAAATATCTGGACGGCGAGCTGGACCGATACGACGCCGAGCCGAAAAACACGCAGTTTAAAGTTATGTCCATCAAGCAGGACGAGCTTGGGCTGTATCACACCAGAGTGCAGCAGGTTTACAACGGCGTTCCGGTCTGGGGCAGCGAAGCCATCGTGCATCTGAACCGCGACGAATCGCTTTACACGATTACCAACGACCTCGCCGTCGAGCTGGAAGAAATGCACATCGAAACCGCGCCGCGCCTGCCGGTCGAAGAAGCGGTTAAAAGAGCCTTAGAACTGGAAAGATGCGACGATTGCAGGGTGCGCGAGGACGCGCGCCCCGACCTTTGGATTGTCGCCGAAGACAATGAGCTGCAAAAGGAAAACCCGGAAGAAAACGTCGAAACCAGAGTCAATCTGGCGTATCGCGTCCAGCTTGAACGCAGCAGCGAAATAGCAGCCGAAACAGGCGCCGACCCGCGCCTGCCCGTCTATTTTATCGACGCGCAGACGGGCGAAGCCGTCTTCAGCTACGACAATCTGCAAACGCAGAGCGTGACGAATTCCGGCTCGTCGCTCTACAGCGGCACGGTCAATTTCACGGCGTTTCGCTTTGGCACGCCGTATTATATGGAAAATCTGAACCGCCGCATCGGAACGTTTAACGGCAGCACCGCGACGCGTTTCAGCGATTCGGACGGCTTCTGGGTTTCGAGCGTGCAGCGCGCGGCGGTCGATGCTCACTGGGGCGCGGAACAGACGCTCTCGTATTACCAGAACGTTCACGGCAGAAACGGGTTGAACGGAAGCGGCGGACCTTTCAGCGTCTCGGCGGTCAACGGCTCGACCACGCTGCTGCCGTCCATCGTCCATTTCGGCACGAATTACAACAACGCCTTCTGGAACGGCAATTCGATGACCTACGGCGACGGCGACGGCGTGACCTTCTCGCCGCTCGTCTCAATTGACGTGGTCGGTCACGAAATGACGCACGGCGTCACGCAGTTTTCCGCCGGTCTCGTCTACAGCGGTCAATCCGGCGCTTTGAACGAGTCGATGTCGGACGTGTTCGGCAATATGGTCGAACGCTACGCCAAGGGCGCGAGCGCCAACAACTGGCTGGTCGGCGAGCAGGTTTACACGCCCGGAACGGCGGGCGACGCGCTCAGAAATATGGCTACCCCGCATTCGCAGGGACAGCCCGACCATTGGTCGGAAACGCCTTTTGCGAGCGGCGGAAGCTGCGGCGTTCACACGTGTTCGGGCGTGCCGAACAACGCGTTTTATCTTTTGTCGCAGGGCGGATCGCATCACCTCGGCGGCTCGGTGACCGGCATCGGAGCCGACCGCGCGGCGGCAATCTGGTATTACGCGCTGGCGTATTATATGACGTCGAGCACGAACTTTATGGGCGCGCGCACGGCGACCGTCAACGCGGCGAACGCTCTCTACGGCGCAACCGAAGTGAGCGCGACGAAGCAGGCGTGGTGTCTGGTCGGCGTCGGCGCGTGCGCGGGCGTCGTCTACCGCGCGCACGTGGCAAACCTCGGCTGGCTGCCCTGGGTTTCCAACGGCGCGACTGCCGTAACGACCGGGCAGTCGCGGCGGATGGAAGCGGCTCAGATTTACCTGACCAACCCGCCGCCGGGAGTCGGAATCACGTATCGCGCGCACGTCGCAAACCTCGGCTGGCTGCCCTGGGTTTCTAACGGAGCAGTCGCCGGAACGACCGGGCAGAGTCGTCAGATGGAAGCCATCCAGATTTTCCTGACCAACGCGCCCGCAACCTGTAGCGTCACCTACCGCGCGCATGTGGCGGGCAACGGCTGGCTGCCGTGGGTTTCTAACGGCGCAGTCGCCGGAACGACCGGGCAGGGACGACGAATGGAAGCGCTGCAGATTAACGTTCAGTGTCCGTGACGAATTTTTCTCGGCGCGCGCTGCCGATTTGTCACCGAACCGGCAGCGCGCCGGTAGAATATTCCCGATTATCGGAACTTTTATTCCGCTGATGGAAAAGAGAGCGAAAACTCGCTCTCTTTCTTTATTTTCAGGCTTTTATGAAACCTTTTCGGGTTTTTGTCAATGATAAATGATAGAGGGGTTTACCGAAATGATGAAATTTAGAGGAACGAATAATGTTAAAACTGACGAAACTAATCTTTATAATGCTTTTATCGCTGATTACGGCACACGAAAGCGTTATATCGGTGGAAGCGAACGCGAATTTAACGACTGCTGAAACCGAATTTGCCGATTTAATAGTGGCGGCTGATGTTAAATTGGATTTGAACGACCGCACAAACGCCGAACAATATCTACTACAGGCGAATCAGATACTGACCCAGAATCCTAGCATAAACACTTATTTACAGGGACATTTCAATAAAGTTAACGGCAAGCTGTATATGACGAATAACGCCGTAACTGCTCTGCAATATTTCAACACCTCATTATCGCAGTTTTTCGGCAATTCTCTGGAGCAGGCGGAAACGAAAATGTTTATCGGCATCGCATATTATCACGCGGGCAGTTACGCGACGGCAAAAAGTTATTTTGAAGAGGCAAGGACGACTTTCGATTTGCAAAACGATATGCAAAAATCAGCACAGGCTCTGAATAATATCGGAGTCGTTTATTTCAGACAGGGCGATGCGCAAAACGCCCAGATATTCTGTCAAAACTCTCTGGACATAAATAATCAAATCGGACAGCGATTAAATGCGAACAGGAACCAGTACAATTTAGCGGTCTTCGCCGGCAATAGCTCGGCTACTGTGGCGAACCCGCTCGACGGCGAGAATAACCAGGCGGCGGGCGGCACCGGCACGAGCGGCAGCACGATTACAACCAGCGGCAGCGGGACGGTCGTCGTCACCACGCCAGCCGGGTAGTTCAAGGGAAAGGGTTTTTATGAAGCTCATACATGATTACTTTAGACTTTCTATTTTTATCTCCGTCGTTATGCTGGCGGCGGCGGGATTTTCCGGTGTTTACGCCTGCCGGCAAAGCGGCGAGATGAACGGCAATACGGCGGCGACCGAAGCCTATCTGAAAAAAGGTGAATGTCACGAATATTTTCTGGACGCGGAGGCGAACAGTTATCTGGAAATCGCCGCTCAGCAAAAGGGCGTCGACGTTCGCCTCAGCCTTCTGGAAGAAAATATCGAGATAAAATCCGCCGACAGCGAAAACGTCAACAGCGGTTATGAATTCATCGCTTTCATCGCGCCGAAAACCGCCAGGTACAAGGTTCAGTTAAAATGGCTCGACGATAATCGCGCTTTTGTCGGCAACGAAGGATTCTACCGTCTGGAAGTTGAAATTCGCGCCGCAACCGAAGCCGACCTCGCTTTGGTGGAAAAACTTGAAACCGCCGCCGTTTTTTACGCCAGAGCGACCGAAGCCCGCTACAGCGGCATCAATCAAAACGCAATCAACGATTATCTCTCCGCATTGAGCGTCTATAAATCTCTGCCGCAAAACCGCATTTTCAGATACCGCCACGCGCTGACCAATTATTATCTCGGCGTGACTTACGCCGCCGCGCGGAAATACGACGAGGCGCTGGCAATTTTGCAGGAAAACGCGGCTCTCGCTGCCGCGATTCAGGACAGATTTCTGGAAAGCCTGTCCTTAAAGGAGCAGGGCGCGGTTTTTTATATGACCGGCAATTTTCAGAAAAGCGCCGAAGCATTGGAACAAGCCGTTATTTTGCTGGAAAGATTGCAGGTTGAAAAAATCGGCGAGAAACAGGCTTTGCCCGGCGCTTATATACTGCTGGCGGAAGCCTCGCTCAATCTGAACAAGAGCGAAAGAGCCGTCAACCTGCTGGAAAATCTGCGCGCGAATCATAAAGAGCCGCCGGAAGAATATCTGAAAGCTTCCATCAAGCTGGCGGACGTTTATCTGGATTTGAATCTGAGGGAAAAAGCCGAGCAGACTTTGCTGCCCGTCACACTGCCGGAAAACGCCACCGAAAACGTCAAAGGGCATTTCAATAAAGTCACCGGCAAGCTTTATATGAAAACCGACAGGGAAAGGGCTACGCTGTTTTTCAACAAGGCTTTTTTAAATTTCTCCGGCGACGAGCGCGAGCGCAACGAGATAAAAATGTTTCTCGGCAACACGCTTTATTACGCGCGCGATTTTATCGGCGCGAAAAATTATTACGAGCAGGCGCGCGCCGGTTTCGAGCAGCTCAACGACCAGCGCAATCTGGCGCAGACTTTAAACAATCTCGGCGTTATTTCCTTTAACCGCGACGAAATCCAGTCGGCAATCGCGCTTTGCGAAAACGCCTTGCTGATAAACACGGAAAATCCAAACGAGCTGAATCGCGCCCGCAACCTGATAAACCTGATGTATTTTCAGGAAGCCTTCGGCAACGAGATTTACGCGATTTTCTACGGCAAATGGGCGATAAACACGATTCACGCCATCCGCTTCGAGCAGCTTCAAAGCCTGGAAAAAGACGTTCAGGACGTTTTTCAGGATTCTTTTACCGACGCTTTTCGCAAGCTGGCTAATCTTTTAATCCGCGAAGGCAGATTGTCCGAAGCCGAGCAGGTGATGCGTTTTATCAAGGAAAAGGAATTTCAGGATTATATGCGCGGCAACGCCCGGCTGCGCGAAATCGGCTATTCAAAAAGCGAAGAGGAAATCCTCAGGCAAATCAAAACCAGAATCGAAAAAAAAACGATAAACTCGCCAAATGAGCCGATTAAAACTCAAAAACCTGACGACGGCAACGGCGGCAACGGCGGCAACAACGGTCTTTCTCCCACAAAACAACTGATTAAAAATCTACAGGCGCAGAACGTCAACGTGTCCGAAATCGTTTTCGTCTCCACGCTCGTCGCCAAAGATTCTTTAAATATAATTCTGACAACGAATAACGAGCAGAAAGCCTACACGCAGAACATTCCGAAAGAACAACTGAACCGGCTGGTCTTCGAGTTTCGCGGCTCGGTGACGGACGTCAGCAAAAATCCGAGAATCATCGGAAAAAAGCTCTACGATTTGCTGGTCAAGCCTTTGGAAAGCGAATTGGCGGCGGTCAGGGCGACGAAAATCGTCTGGTCGCTCGACGGCGTTTTGCGCTACGTCCCGATTCCGGCTTTATACGACGGCAGAGGCTATCTGGTCGAGCGTTTCGCCAACGTCCAAATCACTTTCGCCAGCGACGAAAAAGTGCTTTTCCCGAAAGTTCCGAACCCGACCGCCATCGGCTTGGCTTCGTCGAAACCGTTTGAAAATCTGTCGAGCCTGCCCGCCGCGAAAAACGAGCTGGACTGCATTTTCGACGACGGCAGAAAGCTCATCATCAATTCGACCTGCGAAAAAGGCTTGATTAAGGGAAAAAAGGTCGCGGACGAGGAATTTACGCAGGAAACGTTTGAAGCGGCGCTGAAAAGCTATCAATTGATTC
>JALZHR010000152.1 GCA_030860665.1 Acidobacteriota bacterium | reverse complement strand
GCAAAATGCAAAACGAAAAATGCAAAATGATTATTGGTTGTTTTTCGCAGTTTTGATTGATGTTGTCAAGAGCTTTTGCAATTCCTGACAATCATTTAATACTGATTCAGCTTGTTTTTCCGTGATATATTCGCTGTCTTTTAATAAATTCAGCCAATATTCCGTTTCAAAAGACTCCTTATGCGCAATCGCCAATTTATGAACAAAATCCATTTTCGATTCGGCACGGTTTCCCTCAATAACATTTGCGCCGATGGAAGTTCCCGAACGCAAAACCTGTTTCGACAAAACAAACTCCTTTTTATCTTCCGTTAGATGCTTATAAAGCTTAATAATGCGCAAAGCAAATTTATAAGATTTATCTTTTAAAATATTCTCACCCATTTTGCATTTTGCGCTTTGCATTTTGCATTTACTTCACTTTCCTCGCAGGAATCGGAGGACATACGGGTCCTGGCTTTGCCATAATTCCTCGTCTTTTCCGCTGAAAATTATCTTGCCCTCACGAAACATTATAACTTCCGTGTTCAAAAGACAAAGCGTGTCACCTTCTTCCTGAAAGACGACTTCGCCCGATTCGTTGACGGTCGCGTATTCGTTGCACAGGTATTCGAGATTCTGCATCTCGTGCGTGACGAAAATCGAGGAAACGTCTTCCAAATCGCGCAGCTTTATCGCCAGCTCGCAAATCGTCCGCGCCGTCGGCGGGTCGAGACCGGCGGTCGGCTCGTCGAATAAAATAATTTTCGGGTCGCCGACCAGCGCGCGCGCGATGCCGACGCGGCGACGCATTCCGCCCGAAAGCTCGTTCGGCATTTTATCAATCGCGTCTTCGAGGTTGACGAAGCGCAGCATCCGCCGCACTTCCTGCTCGACCTGTTCCTCGGGCAGCCGCTGCTCGTGCAGGCGGTAAGCGACGTTGTCGTAAACCGTCAGCGAATCGAACAGTGCGCCTTCCTGAAAAACCATCCCGATTTTCTGGCGGACGCGCATCATCTCGATTTCGTCGTAATCGGTAATGTCTTCACCCTCGACGAAAATCTGACCAGAATCGGGCTTGAGCAAGCCCAGAATCAGCCGAATCGTCGTCGATTTTCCGCCGCCCGAGCGTCCCAGAACGATTTTCGTCTCGCCCTTGCGAACCGTAAAGCTGACGCCGTTTAAAATTTTCTGGTCGTCGAAGGAAAGATGAACGTCGCGAAACTCGATGGCGGGAATCATCCGCTCCGGCTCGTAGGTCGCATCTTCGAGCGACGACGGCGCGAGGTCTTCGTCGGCAAAGACGTTTCCCGGCGCAAATTCTTCCTTGTTTTCTTCGGCTAACTGCATAAAAATTTTAAGTTTTGAGCTTAGAGCTTTGAATTTGGTTGCTTTGATTCAAAATTTAAAACTCAAAATTCAAAACTCGTATTTCGTTTAGAATTCGATTCCCAGAATATTCTGCAAGGCGCGCGTCAGGAAAAAATCGACGATGATGGACAAAATCGAAGCCAGCACGACGGCTTTAGTCGTCGCCTGCCCGACGCCGACCGTGCCGCCCGTCGTGTTTAAGCCTTTGTAGCAGGCGACCGCGCCGATAATTAAGCCGAAAAATAAGGGCTTGATGATGCCGACGATAATATTTTTCATCGTTACGCCCTCGCGCACCGATGTGATAAAAAGATTGTAATCCAGGTTGAAAAGCTGATTGGCGACGAAGCCGCCGCCCATTATGCCGAAAATATCCGCCGCAATCGTCAAAAGCGGAAGCATCAGAATCAAAGCCAGAATGCGCGGCGCGACCAGTTTTTTGTTCGGGTCGGTCCCCAGCGCGCGCATCGCGTCGATTTGCTGCGAAACGACCATCGAGCCTAATTCGGCGGAGATTGCCGAGCCGATGCGCCCGGCGACCATCAGCGCCGACAAAACCGGACCCAGCTCGCGAATCAGCGAAAAAGCGACCATTCTTCCGGTCTGATTCTGCGCGCCGTAATAAGCCAGAATCGAGAAGCTCTGCAAAACCAGCACCGCGCCCGTAAAAAATCCGGTCAAAATCACAATCGGCAGCGAGCCGACGCCGATATTGTCCATCTGTTTGATGATTTCGCGATAGTAACGCGGTCGCTTGCGCAGCCCGACGGCGGCGGCGACAACCAGAATGGTAATTTCCTGTAGCTGCAACAGAAAATTTTTGAGCGGATTCATTTAATCAATGGTCGGTGGTCAGGGTCGGCGGTCAGTTGTTCGGCTGACGGCTGACGGCTGACGGTTAAAAAATAATAACTGCTAAAGATTACAACGAACCGCGCCGAAAAGACAAAATAATAGCCGAACCTTTTCGGGATTCGGCTGAAAATCGGAGAATTTGTCCGCCCGTGTGACGGCGGGCAATCGAGAAAATTAAAATACGTAAAAATTAAAAGCCGCGCCGCCTGCGCTGCGGGTTCAGGTTCGGGCGATTCGGATTATTGACCTCGCGATGTTCGCCCGGCTCCTCTTCCATCTCCGGCGGCGGATTTTGCTGCTTTCGCAAGCGCCGCATAAATTTTTCGCGCAACTCGCGGAATTTTTCGAGCTGTTCGGGCGTTAAGACTTTGCGCACGGCAAGCTCGGACGCGGTGCGGATTTTGATTATTTCCGCCTGCGCCGCCTGTACTTCCTTCATTCGCTCCTGCACGTCGGCTTCACTGGGCGATGCGGCGTAAATCGCCGCGTCCAACGCGCGGTTGGCTTCGTGAAGACGCCTTTGCGCCTGCTGCATCTGCGGTCTTCTCGACTGGTTGATGCTCCGGATTTGCTGAATCTGCTCGGGCGATAAGTTCAGCTCCTCCAAAAGCCTCGGACGCTGCTGCCGTCGTCCATCGCGCGGCGGGCGGTGGTCGGGCGGCATTTCGTCCTGCGCCTTCAACTCGGCGACGGCGGCGAAGCCGAAAGCCAGAAGCGCGATGATTAAACTGTTGAAAAATCTGAATTTTCTCATTCGTTTCTCCAAATAAAAATTATTTCATACTCACTTCGTCAAATAAGTCGGACAGGCGCAGAGATTTGTCTTCTTCCTCGACGCGCGTCGTCGTAAACTCGATGTCCGCTTGCCGCGCCGGATTTTTTGCCTGCGTCGGCAGCTTTTCTTTATTGACGAGTCTCGGCGCGACGGTTATTTTAACCGCTTTTACGTCAGCTTTACCAGAGGCGGCGACAACCGATTTTTCGGGAGCTTGCTGCACGGATTTGGGCAGATTTCGCTTTTTATCTTTTTTAACTTCGGGCTGCGGCAATTCGTCCGGCTGCGTGTCCTTCGTTTCGGTTTTCGCAAAGGTAGTTTCGCTTCTATCGGCAACTGTCGGCGAAGGAACGACGGAAGTGTTTTGATTTGTTCCCGCCACATTCCGCTCGCTGCCGTTCGGCAGGAAAGAGCTGACCGCGACATAAACCAGACCGGCGCAAATCGCCAATGCGGCGAACGCCGTCGCCGCGCCGCTCCACTTCGGAGACAGCGAAAACAGCTCGCGCAGGCTACCCAGCCACGACGAGCGCGAGGCTGCGGCGACTGCGGCATTTTCTTCGGTTGACAAAATCGTCGCTTTTTCCGCATTGAGACGAGGCAACTCTATGACGGGCGTCGAAAGCTTCGCAAATTCGGTTTCGCGCCAGGTCTGGACGGACGAGCGAACGCCGCCGAACGCGGCAATCTCGTCGCCGCAGACCCCGCAGTTTGAAATGTGCGACTCAAAACGCAATTTTTCGTGCTCTCCGATTTCGCCGTAGAGATACGAAACCAGAAGCTCGGAAAAATTACAAGACGAATTGTGATTATTGCTGTCCATTTTCTTTTTGACGAAACGCCGATTCTTTAAGATTAGTCAGACTGAAATAAGATTTTATTTATCTTAAACGAGCCTGAAAATTTCAGCCTTCCGTTCCTTCTTTTTAAACAACTTCGACCGGCGTTCTCTCCAGCTTCATCCGAAGCTGTTTGAGCGCCGTATACAAACGGCTTTTGACCGTGCTTAAAGGCAAATCGAGCGTTTCGGAAATCTGCTGAAACGTCATTTCCTCAAATTCCTTCATCACGATAACCTGCCGCAAATCCGGCGGCAGCGAGCCGACCGCCTGCCGGACGAATTGAAGCCTTTCGCTCTGCTCGGTGCGGCGCGCGGGCGACGCGCCGGGCGAAGCGACGAAAACCATCCGGTTCGTCTCCGCCTCGTCTTCCAGATACGTCTCGGAACGAACCTTCGCGCGGCGCTGTTTTGTCAAACACTGATTGACCGCGATGCGGTGCAGCCACGAGGAAACCTTAGCCTCGCCGCGAAAATTCGCCAGATTCCGGTAAGCGGCGATAAAGGTTTCCTGCGTCGCGTCGCGCGCGTCTTCCTCGCGGCTGAGCATACCGAAACAGAGCGCGAAAATCTTTCGCTCCCATCTCTTCACGATTTCGCCGAAAGCATCAGGATTCTCCTTTATTGCAATTTCGACTAATTGCTCGTCCGTTAAATTCGCTGTCATCGTCACCGCCGAAGCCGATTCCCGCACGCGAATTTTCAAAGCTTCGCGCGAATGTGAAAAGTTTTTCACACTCAACTCTTTAGACGCAAGCTCTCGCCCGAAAGTCGGAAATTTTTTGCCCGGTCGGGGCTGTCCGGCGAAAGCGCCTATTCGCGGTTTAGGAATAAATCGTCTGGACGCGTCAGCCGCCGGGCGCAGGGAAATTTACATCTTCCGCTGCGGTTGGAAAGAGTAGCGCGAGACGCGCGGAATCCATTTGCCGATTCGTTTTGCCTGATTTGTGTCGGTCCACATCCTATTTGCCAGCCACAGCTCGATTCGCCGCCAGTCGGAAAAAGACGCGTTTTTAATGCCTGTCGATGACAGCCAATCGGTGCTGAGAATGCCGGTGTTAGGCGGAATTTTCAGGCTGCCGTCATAAATTTTCTGAAAATATCCGAAAAGGTCTTCGGAAACGGCGGGCAGCCCGGTGTCTACTGCCAGCAGAAACAGAATCGCCTCGAAATCACGGATGCCGTCTTCCTCGATTTGAAAAGAGTTTAATTCGTCTTCGGACAATCCAGCCTTTATTAATCGATAGATATTGACAAAACGCTTGAGCGCACGCGGCGAACGCCCTAATAGCGTGCTCAGCTCGCTGATAAAATCCTGTTCTTCGTCGAGTATTTGCAGCTGCTGCTGATTGAGTAAATTATCCAGCGTCTCACGCGCTGAATTAATTGTTTCGGAGGAGACGCCGGTGCGTAAAGATTGAGTTTCTTCGGAAACAGGTTTAATTTCCTGCATCTGTGTTTGCGTAATAATTCCGCCGGTTGTTTGGCGTAAATTCTGAGGGATTTCTCCGACAGGCTTTTTGTGCTGCGAATGGATTTGCCCATCGCCGTTGCCGGTCGAAGTGATATTGGCTGCGGCGGGCGAGGATTTTGCGAGATTGTTTTTAAGCAGCCCGTTTACCATTTTTTCACAGGCGTCCCTGTCCATCGGGCTCAGCCAGAATGGGATTTGGAATATTTTCTCCAAATAATCGTCCGGCTTTGCCGCGCCTATCAAGCTGGTTTTATCGACGCCGTCGGAAGTCGAATTATGGAGAAGTTCCTTGTAGCGGGTTTCCAGAGAGCGCGTAATCCACCGCGCATCGACGCCGACGACGACCACGAAAAGCGGAAACGCCAAGAGAAGATGAACAGCCTGCAAAACATCTACGACCTTATTCGGCGGACAGCGGTCGAGGTCGTCGATATAAAGCACGATGCGGTTAATGCGCATATCCTGTTCGACTTTTTCCTCGTCGAGCGTCGCAAATTTCCTGGAGGCGGCGTCCTTAGCCTCCTGATCTGCGTCGATTTCCGTCAGTCGCCGGTTTTGCGTTTCAATATAATCGGAAAGTTTTTCAAAGTCATCGCGGATAACAGCCAGAACGCCCAGATGCTTGCGATAATCATCGCTGGCGGCTCTATCCTGAATGAATTTAGCCAGCAGTTTTTCCGAGGTGGCTTCTTTCAGCTCGGCTTCGGCTTTAGCCACGCGCTGCGCGGCGGCTTCCTTTTCCCGCAATGCCGACTCGTATTGAGCTTTGGAAACGGCAATTTCCTTTTCAAGCTCGGTAATATTTTTTCTTAGCTCAGCCTCGCTCTCGGCTATTTTGGCGTCGATTTGCTGTTTTGCCTGTTCGGCTCTGCCGAGCCAGTTTGAAACCCAGCTTGCCTGTCTCTGAATCCACGCGGCAGTAGCGAGAAGCAAGGTGGTAAAGCCGGTCAGAACAGCGACGCTTTCGCTTATCCATTCCGCCTGCGAATAACGTCTAATCATCACCAGCAGCAGACCTATCGCGGGCGCGGCTGCTAAACATACAATCAACCAGATAAGCCTTCTGCCTTTATCTTTCGCCGTGATTAAAGGAGTTAATAAATTATTTCCGCGTTCGACCAAAGCTTTGGCTTCGTTGAATTTATTGAGCAATGATTGCGCCGCATCGCTGACGGGCGGCATCTTCAGGTCTTCTAAAAGACCGTCAATTTTGCCGCGCAGCGCCGGATCCGACAAATCGATAGTAGCGAAAACGTCGGTCGCTCTCACCGTCTGAAGCTTGCGGGAATTTTCATCGAGGTGTCTCTTCGCCTCATTCAGTTTGGTTTCCGTATCGCTGAGTTCCTGCTTCGCGCTGTCGACCTTGTCGCTTGCCTGCTGCGCGGCGATTCTTTCGATATTAAGCTTGCTCAGCAGATGCTGCTGCAAATTTGAAATCACGTCCTCATTCTCTTCGTCGGCGACCCGTAAATTTTTGAAAATATGCTCGACCAGGCTAGCCCAGAGATTGCCTTCGACGTAGTGCCAGGCGTTAAACTCGATTTGAGCGATTCGCTTATAATACGGCACGTCTTTCTGCATCTTTTCCGAATTTCGGGCGATTCTCGACAACGTATCGATTCTTTTTCGCAGACGGCGCATAAAAAACGTTTTTCCCGAACCCCACTCGCCGAAAAGCCCGATGGAAAGCGGCGGCATAATCGTACGCGAAGCAATCAAAGCGGCGAAAGCATTAACGTCGTCGTCGATATTCAACCAATCTTCTTCGCCTCTGGTATCGTCGGAATCGTAGCCGGAAAAACGCGAGTTACGTTTCGCCCGGTTTTTCTGCCCGGATAAAATTCTTTCCCATTTCTCAATATTGCCTCTCTCTACTTTCTTTAAATAACTTAAAAACTCGTCGCGCAGATGCGAAAGAGGAATTCCCATTTCGTCCAGACGAGTCTTTAAGCCGGCTTCCTCACCGGCGTCCGCCTGATTAATCAACGCCGCCAGCAGATGCCGGATACTAATTTGTTTGTTGCCCGTTATCTGCTGCGAGATTATCTCGGCTTTTTTTAATGTATTAAAACAGGCGACCGTCATTGCAGGAGATACGGGCAATGCTGAAGCAGTCGATGAGGGCGGGGAATCAAGCGGAATATTGTTCTCCTTAAAGTATCTATTTCTGACCTGTAAATATGTTTCCTGATGCGCAGAGTTACTGAAAAAATCAGACAGAAAGCTTACCGTCCCGTAATTTATCTGTGTTTCTATGCCTTCATCGACCATTGCAAATAAAAGAAAGGAAGTCGTCAGCAGCCGATGCTGCTTTTCATCGATTGTCAGCATCCGAATCGCGCGGTTCATTACATATCTGGCAGTCGGCGATAAATCGAAATCTCTCGCTTCTTTCACGGGCAGCGAATCCGGTTCCTCGAAATCTCCGGCGGGCGGCTCTAAGAACGTTGAAGAAGGAAATTCCTCCGCGATTTCCCGACTGGATGATTGTTGTTCGGGCGCTGAGGTTCGCCGGATTTTATTTGGAGACTTTAAAGACTTGAGCGCACTTGTTATTTGCTTTGCGATGTTTTTTATTTCCGTATCGATTTCGCTTTCGCTTCTGCCCTCAAGCGGCATTGCGCCGCGCGGGAGGATTTGCCGTTCGGTTATAAATTTAATCGACCGCCAGTTGCATCTGCGCGCCAGAATCGGAAAAACGCGCAGTCCTCTGCTTTGCGCCAATTCGATTAAATACGGGAATTCGACGTTATTTATAAAATCGGATTCCAGAAATGCCGGTGAAAGAATCAGCAGCGCCGCGCTCGCTTTTTCCAGCGAATCTTTAATTCTTTCAAGCCACAGGTCGCCGGGTTCTATCCGGCTGTCGTCCCAGAACTCCCATTGAATGGGCTGGTCGTAACTGCTCAGCTCCGCGAGAATGCGCTCTTTCCACTCGCTGTCCGCATAGCTGTAACTGACATAGACGGTTTTCTGTTCGGTGATTGGCTGGCTCATAGATTTATCTGATGAAGATAAAGAAAAGTCGGAAAACAAAATTGCTTTCCAAACAACTGAATCGGGCTTGGACTAAATAAATTTATAAAGACGCAGGACGCTGAAAGCCTTGCCGTCAATTTTTAAAATTAAGCAGCAGTATTCTACATTAACCCTTTTAAACCGGGCAAGGTTTTTTGCGTTCAAATATTCAGCGACGCGCGGAGGTTAAAATCTCCGATGTCCCGATTTTTATCCAAACCGTTAAAACTTATTAAAAAATGTTGACGATAATAAACAAATTATCATAAAATTTTTAAGGCGCACGCCTCTGTCTTTATTTCCCGCGAAAAACGGATGTCTCCGATAAAAATAAAAATCAGTCTGGTTTATTTCGTGCTAATCACGCTTTTGCTGGTCGGGCTTGTTCCGCTGGTGGCGACGGGCTGGCTTTTGTCCGAAAGAAGCGCGCGGGAATTACGCGCGGTCGAAGGGCGTTATCAAACGCAGCTGGTGCAGGACAAGGCGCGGCAGATTGAGATGCTCGGTCAGCGTTACGGCGATTTGGTCATCAGCTTTGCCAAAGCCTTTGAGCTGTCCGGAGATTTTTCGCTGCTTTCTTCAGCCGCGGCGCAGAAAAAGCTTGGGCAGACCTTGCAGGAAAATCCGCATTTGCTTTCGCTGTATGTCAAGCCGGTGGCGGGCGAGCCGCTTTCGGTTTACCGCGCGGAAGCCATCAACGCGCCGGAAATCGAAAAGCTTTCTTCTGGCGTTCTGGCGCGGCTCGGCGAAAAGGAACTGGTGATGGGACAGCCGCAGAAGCTGCAATCGAGCCAGCAGGTCGTTTTGACGATTGCCGCGCCCGTGATGAGCGAGAATCAAATCACGGCGGCGGTCGTCGCCATCGTCTCGCTGCGCGAGATTTCGCGGATTATGGCTGAGACGGGCGCGGCGAGCGAAAAGGAATTGTGGGAAACGGGCTTGCCGATTGTTTTCGTAGTTGATGAGCAGGGACGCGCGGTTTTTCATCCCGATTCGCAGGTCGTGGCGAATCAGAAACCGCAGACGAATCTGAAAATCGTGCAGGAATGGCAGGAAGCGAGCCGGCAGATTCAATCGGCGCTCGTGCCTTTCACGGCGGAATTTGAAGACCGCAAACACGAGATGATAGGCGCGTATTCGACCGCTAATTTTAACGACGAGCTGGCTTTCGGCGTGATTGCGATGCAGGACGAGAACACTGCGCTGGCGTCGGTCGGCGAGATGCGGCGGCAGACGTGGATAACGAGCCTCGCGCTGGCGGTTCTGGCGCTGATTGCCGGAAGTTTGTTTACGAGACAGCTGACCAGCCCGATGCTCGAACTCGTCGCGGCGGCGAAGAAAATCGCCGACGGCGACCTTTCCACGCGCATCGAGACGAAAGCCCTCAAAGAAGTCGAAACACTGGGAATCGCCTTCAATTTAATGAGCGACCGCCTTGAAGAGCACATCGCCGAGCTTGCCGAAGCGGCGCAGGAAAACCGCGAGCTTTTTGTCGGCACGGTGAAAGCGCTCGCCGCCGCCATCGACGGCAAGGACAAATATACGCGCGGTCATTCCGAAAGA
>JALZHR010000499.1 GCA_030860665.1 Acidobacteriota bacterium | reverse complement strand
GGCTCGACCTTTACCGTCAGGCTGCCGCTGATTGCCCTGCGCTCGCTCGACATCGCGCCGTCAGCGCAGGGCGGCGAGCGAGTACATCCGACTGACGGAAGAAACGTTCCGTTCGAGTGCACGCCGGAATTGGAAGGACTGCACATTCTGGTCGTCGACGACGAAGAAGACGGGCGAACGCTGGTCGCGACCGTTCTGGAAAAGTGCGGGGCGAAAGTAACGGCGGTCAGCTCCGCCGCGGATGCCCTGAAAGCCCTTCAGGAAGTGCAGCCCGACCTGCTCATCAGCGATTTGGGAATGCCGGTCGAAGACGGCTACTCCTTAATTAAAAAAGTCAGGGCTTTGCCCGCCGATAGGGGAGGCTTGATTCCGGCGGCGGCTTTGACGGCTTATGCCCGCGTAGAAGACCGGATGCGCGTGCTTCGAGCCGGTTTCCAGATTCACCTTCCGAAGCCGGTCGAACCGGCTGAGCTGGTAGCCGTAATGGCGAGCCTGAGCGGAAGACATAATACCAATTAAACCAAAGCACCCGGTGAAGTTGTTTAAAACCGGCATCTGACGCGAGCCGCCGCGCAAAACGCCTGCCGGACGAAGATTTTCCTTGAAAAGTTTCGTCTCCGGAACGCTATAGCTTTGCGCAAAAATCAAAGAAAGGAATTCTAAATTCTAAATTCTAAATTGATTCGGATAATGTTTTCCAAAATAATTTAGAATTTAGAATTTATAGTTTCTCTTTCGATTTATCGCTGTTTTTCTTATTTTTGTGCAAAGCCGGACGCAATGCTTAATTGATATTTCTTATTGCTTATCCTTTTTTCTCTTGAACCAGAAAACGCTCGCAATGCCCGCCGCCAGCAGACCGACCGCCGCGATTGGTTTGGAGATTGTCAGGGCTTTTCGGGTCGCAGTTCCGTATTCCAGATTGTGCTGTCCCCGGCGCTGAAACTGCTCGTAAGCCATAATCACGCTGCCGCCGATATTCGCGTCGATGCCGAAGCCTTTCATCAATCCGGTCATCGCGTCGCGCAGAACAGGATGACCGCCGACGAAATACACGCGCGAATCGTTTTTGTATTCCGGCTTTGCCGCATCGTCGAAAACGAGATACGGACCTTCCTTCAGATGCTCTTCAAAATTCGGGTCATCCGTCCTGCCGATCATTATCGTCGGCGTTCCCTTGAGCCAGATGAGATTGTTCAAATCGTTGCGGCGCAGCATCGAGTCAATCGCGCTTTTGACGTGCCCGATTGTTCCCGCTAAAGAAACGCCGTCGCCGACCAGAAAATTTATCGGCAGATAATCGAAGCCTTCGTGCCCGCTCCAGGCGCGAATTTTCACTTCTTCGATTTCGTGCCCGACATATCGGATGTTCGCTCGCGTTCCCAAGCCCTGACGCTCGGCTTCCTCGGCGTATTTGAATTTGATTTTCGAGTCTTCCTGATTCAGCAGACGCGCAATCGAAACGTCAATCGCGACCGGGTCGGTCGAAGCCAGAATGCAGCCGCACCAGTGCGGCTGATTGGCAATCGGTCCGTCGCCTTCGCCGGCAATCAGCGCATCCACGACGTTCAAATCCGGCTGGCGGTGAGCCATAATTTCGACGAAGCGTTTAATCGAGTCGTCGTCGCCGTGATGCACCTGCCGCCAGTTCTGATTGCACGTTCCCATCCAGTTTTTGAGCGCGCCGGAAACCGGCTCGTAATGATGCGTTTTGGCTTTCGGAACGTTGATAATCACATCGGCGTCGAGCAGCGGTGCGGGGCGCGGAACGACCTCGCCGCTCGCCAGCGTCACGTTTCGGTTCGGCGTCTCGTCGCTTCCCAAATCGACGATTTCCGCGCCTTCGCGCTCGGCGACCGCCGCGACGCCCGTAATCTCCATACATTGAATCGAAGAGAAAAACTCGCCGCTCGATTCGCCGACGATAACGCGGCTCGCGCCCGCTTCCTTCGCCAGCCGAATCAGCGCGCCGACGACCTGCGGGTCGGTCGTGCAGCCTTCCTCCGCCGAATAAAAAACCGTCAGGTTCGGTTTGAGCAAAACGGTGTCGCCCGCTTTGACAAACCGCGACATCCCGCCGAGCAGGTCGATTGCCCTGCGCACCACTTCCAGCACACGCTCAGCCGAGCGGTGTTTCTCATTCGTGCGCGCGATAGCCACGACAGCCGCCGCCGCATTCTGCGATTCGTTCATACTTCGATTATCCTGACTGACGGGCGTTCGGATTGGCAATAAACATCCGAAGCGATGAAAGCTATCGCCTTTCGTCGCTTCCGCCCGGTTCGGCTGACAAATTATTAAACAATTATGCGCTTTTCGCGTTTTCGCTCGCCGGGCGACCGGACAGTGAGTTAGGCGAATCCAGATGCGCGCCGTCGTCCACTCCGACGCCGAGACGGTCTACCAGCTCGCCGCCGAGCCACGCGGTCAATCCCGCCAAGCCAAAGCCCGCAAACGATAGAATCAGCGCAAGCATACCCGGCGCGTAAACGCTCGGCGTCGTGGAATTGTAACGCAGCCACCAGCTTCCGATGAATAAAAGCAGAACCGCCACGTTTCCCACGCCGTGAATCAGTCCGACCGACTTGGCGCGCGTGTTCGAGGGAATCGCAAACCAGTCAATCCAGCCGAACGGCGCGGCGGCAAACCCGCCGATAATTCCGGCGGCAACCATATAATACGCGACCGTCGCCATCGTCGGATTTCCCCAAATCAGATAAATCACGTCGAAAAACACGGCGGTCGACAATAACCCGAGCGGAAAAGGAATCAGCATCTGATGTATCGCGTGTCCCAAAACTTTTGCTCTGCTCTCCATAATTTTTCCTCCAAATCGTATTTCTGCACTTGTGTCCGTATGTAACTTCGATTTCTACGCGTTCGTTCGGGCGGCGAAAGTTAACCCCGCCCGTTTGCCGTAATCTCAAATGAGCACGACGGCGTCGCTCCCTTCTGACAGTGCTCTTTTACCTTCACGCCAGCCACTTCGGTCAAAAGAATTTCGGCAAGCCGGCAGACTTCCGGGTGCTCCGAAACGGTGGCGGCGAAAGGACAACTGCTAAAGCTGCTGATTACCAGCCTGTCTTCTTCCGCGTCGAGCTTCGGCGCGCCGCCCAGAGCCTCTAAAACTTCCAGAACTTTCTGCGCGCGGCTCTCGATGCTTTCATCGTTTCGCGAAGCGGCGTCCGGGCTGGCGGCGAGCGAAACCGCCGTTTCTCTTAAAATCGCTTCCAATTCCCCGGGCGAAAGACGCCGCTTCAAAACCGCCAGCAATTGATTGAGCAGCGCCGGATAGGCTTTCGGAAAAAGCTGCTCGGCATCGCCGGTCAAAGCGTAGGAAAAATGCGGCTTGCGCAAGCCCCGCCGCGTCCCGCGACGCTCGACCAGCCCGTCGCGGGCGAGCGTTTCCAGATGCGCCCGGACGGCGTTGTCCGTTAAGCCCAGCCTCAGCGACAGCTCTTCGACCGTATCTATCCCGCGCCGCAGCAGGCTGACGATTTGACCGCGCGTGCTCTCGAAAAAGTTTTGCCCGAACTTTGTCTCTTTCATCGCACTTTTTTCTCAGCTGTAGGTTCTATTTATTAACTCAAAAAAAGTAATAAGTCAATAACTTTCTTGACTTATTGGATAAAAAGAGTATTTTTTAATCAACAACCGATTTTTCAAGAGAAGCCGTAAGAGGTTCGGAAAATGAAAATATCCGAAAGCAAACCGGGCGGAAACTTCCCTTTTCGGCGCAGATATTGTTTATGCTTCGACGGGTGGCTTACAAAAAAGCGATTACGGCGGGAGTTTCAGGCGCTTTAGCCTGGGAAATCGTCGCGCGCCTTCTGATTTGGGCGGGCTTGCCGTTGTTCGATTTGGTTTATATGCTCGGCTCGCTCGTTTTCGGCGGGCGCGGGACGGGCTTCTGGCAGTGGTGGACTGCCGGAATGCTGATGCACGGGATGGTCGGGGCAATCTGGGCTATCTTCTACGCTTATTTTTTCTGGTCGGCTTTCGATTACCCGCCCGTCGCGCAGGGAGTTTTGTTCTCGATTCTGCCCGCGCTTCTGGCGGGGCTGATTATGATTCCGCAGATGGACTTTATGCACCCGGCGGTCGTCGAAGGCGAATTGCCGCGAAACGGTTTTTTCGCCGTCAGGCTCGGATTGGGCGGACCTGCGGGAGTCGTGCTCGGGCATTTAATCTACGGAGCGATTCTGGGCGGCATCTACACCAAGCCGGTCGGCTACCGGGTCGGAAGGAGATTATCGCTGAATGTCTGAATTTATGTTCGCGACGGGAATCGAGTGCAGCTACCCGACCATCGACGGCGGGCGCTGGCGCAGAGACCAGTTAGAGGAGACCGGGCATTATCGCTACTGGCGGCGCGATTTGGAGCTGGTCGGAGAACTCGGCTTGAAATACCTCAGATACGGGCTGCCGCTTCATCTCGTTTATCAAGCTCCGAATAAATTCGACTGGTCGTTCGCCGACGAAGTTCTGCGAAAAATGCAGGAGCTGGGCATCATCCCGATAATGGATTTGTGCCATTTCGGCGTGCCGGACTGGCTGGAAAATTTTCAAAACACCAAACTGCCCGAATATCTCGCCGAATACGCCGCCGCCTTTGCCGCGCGCTACCCGTGGGTAAAATTCTACACGCCGGTCAACGAGATGTATGTCACGACGCGGATGAGCGCGCTCGAAGGCGTCTGGAACGAGCAGGAGCGCAGCGAAAAAGCTTTTGTCACAGCCACGCGCAACGCCGCCAGAGCCAGCGTCTTGATGATGCAGACAATCCTGCGCGCCCGCCGCGACGCGATTTTCGTCAACAGCGAATCGAGCGAGTTCTACCAGCCCTGCTGCCCGGACGAGGAGATTCAGCGCATCGCGGATTTTGAGAATCAGCGGCGCTTTATCGCGATGGATTTGCTTTATCACAAGCCGGTGCGGGCGGACGTTTACGCTTATCTGATTGACAACGGGATGCCGCGCGAGGAATACGAATGGTTTATGGCGCAGGACGTGTGCCGTCGCGCGGTGCTCGGCGTCGATTACTACGAGTGGAACGAGAAGCTGATAAACAGCGACGGGCGCCCGGAAGCGCTCGGCGAATTATTCGGCTGGTATGTCGTGACGCAGCAATATTTCGAGCGTTATCATCGCCCGGTAATGCACACCGAGACGAACACGCCCGACTCGCAGGAAGCGCCGAACTGGCTCTGGCGACAGTGGCACAACGTCCAGCTTATCAGAAAAAACGGCATCCCGGTTCTGGGTTTCACGTGGTATAGCCTGCAAGACCAGATTGACTGGAATATCGGTCTGGGCAAGGCTCTCGGCAATGTTTTTCCGGTCGGGCTGTATGATTTGAACCGCGACCCGCGTCCCGTGGCGCAGGCTTATCGCCACCTGATTAAAATGTATAAAGACGAGCCTTTGCTGTCCGGCACTGAAATTCTGGAGCTTAACTGAAGCAGAATATGATGAACCGCGACGTTTCCTTTATGCAGTATATGCG
>JALZHR010000484.1 GCA_030860665.1 Acidobacteriota bacterium | reverse complement strand
TCGTCGTCGACCACCAGAATGCGCAGCCCGTCGAGCTGCGGCGGGCATTTAAAGGAGATTTTCGCGCTCGTATCGGACGGATTAAAAGCCTCCGCTCTCTGCTCGAAAGATTGACTGCGGACGACTGCCAGCGGCAGCGTCACGGTAAAAGTCGCGCCCTGATTTTCGCCCGGGCTGGTCGCGGCGACCGTTCCGCCGTGCATCTCGACCAGCTGGCGGACAATCGCCAAGCCCAAGCCCAAGCCGCCGAATCTGCGCGCAATCGAGGAATCGCCCTGCCGGAAACGCTCGAAAACGTGCGGCAGAAATTCGGGCGCGATGCCCTGCCCGTTGTCGCTGACGGAGATTTCGACGTGCGAATTTATTCTTTCCAGCCGCACCTGTATGCGACCGCCTTTGGGCGTAAATTTCACGGCGTTGGAAACCAGGTTCCAGACAATCTGCTGCAAGCGGTCGGCGTCGCCCGCGACCGGGCTGGCTTTCGGGTCGAGCAGCATTTGCAGACGGATGCCTTTGGCTTCCGCCGCCGGGCGCGCCGATTCGAGCGCCGCTTCGATAATGCTCGCCAGCTCGACGATGCGGATGTCGAGCCGCAGTTTTCCGGAAATAATTCGCGAAATATCCAGCAAATCCTCGATAATCTGCGTTTGCGCGCGCGTATTGCGGTCAATCGTTTCGAGCGCGCGCTCCGCCTGCGCCTTATCGAGCGTGCCCGACCTGAGCATTCTGACCCAGCCGGTTATAGAGGTCAGCGGCGTGCGCAATTCGTGAGAGACGGTCGCCAGAAATTCGTCTTTCAGGCGGTTCGCCTCTTTCGCTTCTTCGAGCAGGCGCGCATTGTCCGCCGCGATTCTTTCGGCTTTGGCGCGCTCGCGCTGCGCTTCCTCAAAAAGCCGCGCGTTGTCCATCGCCACTGCCGCCTGCGCCGCCAAACCTTCGACGATTCTCTCGTCGCCCTCGCTGAAAACTCCGGGTTTTTCGTGTCCGAAAAACAAGCCGCCCAGAACCTCGCCGGAGCGCGACGTGACCGAGACGGCTAAATAACTCCTGACCGGCAGATGACCTTTCGGCATTCCGTGATAAGGCGAGTTTTTGCCGAAGCGCGCGTCCTGGTATACGTCGCTGATGCGCACCGTGCCTTCGCCGCGAAAGGTCGGACCGAACAGGGCGGTGGCGCGCGGCATCGGGAAATTGGAGAATTTTTCCGCCGCCACGCCCGACAGCGTGTAGAGCATATAGCTTGCGCCTTCTTCGTCGAGCACGTTGTAGAAAAACGCTCCGAACTGCGCGCCGGTCAGCTCGGTCGCGGCGTCCGTGACCGCCTGCACGATTTTTTGCAAATTCAGCTCGGCGGAAATTATCTGCCCGATGCGCCGGAGAGTTTCGCTTTCCTCGCGCGCTTCTTTTTCGGCGATTAAGAGTTTTTCCTTTTCGCGCGCATCCGTTTCGCGCTGGTTTTCGGCTTCTTTTTCGCGAGTGATGTCGCGGACTTCGATTATCGTGCCGACGGTTTTGCCGCCTTCGCGAATCGGGCTGGCGGTGAAAAAGACCGGATAAAACGAGCCGTTTTTGTGAACGAAAATTTCTTCGCCCTGCTCGTGGTTGTTCTGGGGAAAAACGCGGTCAATCGGACATTCTTCGACCGGGTAGGGACGCCCGTCCGGGCGCGTGTGGTGAACGAAATTATGAAGCGGCTGACCTTTCAGCTCGTCGAAAGAATAGCCGGTTAACTGCTCCGCCGCCGGATTCATAAAGACGCAGTGCTGTCGCTCGTCCATTATAAATATCGCGAGCGTCGCGTTGTCGGCAATCGCCTTTAACTGGCGGCGATAATAATCCTCGTTTTTCCCGGCAGGATTCGGCGGCGGAATCGTTTCTTCCTCTACCGGCTGCCGGTTTGCAGATTTAGCCTCTAAAGTCATAAACCTCCCTATCCGCACTGGTAAAGCGGCGAATATTTCCTTGCTCGTAAAATTAAATTATAAGCGGAAGGGCAATTCTTAACAAGGTTTCTTTCCGCAATGTTTTAAAAAACAGGAAAAACCGGTCGGCGCGTGAAGGCTGATTTTTCTTTTCAGGCGATTTCAAGCTCGCATAAAAGCGGAAAATGGTCTGAAGCCTGCGTGACGATTGCAGGTTCTTTGACTACCCGGCAGGATTTTAAATAATCGGAATATCTCGCCGGAATAAAGATGTAATCGAGCCGGACGTGCGGCTGCCAGACGGGAAAAGTATAGCCTTTGTCGTCAGGGTAAAGATTGCGAAAGCCGTCCAGATAACCGGCGTCGAGCATCGTCTGGATAGTATCGCGGCGAATGTCGCGCCCGGAAATCCAAATCAAAGCGCGAATCCAGAGCGGCATCAGTTGAAAATTAAAAACCTCGTTCGGCGCGAGCGTGTTGAAATCGCCGACGATGACGTGAAATCCGTCCTGGTGCCGCTTGACGCTTTCGAGCAGAGAGCGGATTTCGTGATGCCTCTGGCGCTCGCTCCACTTGGAAAAGCGCGCTTTCAGATGCAAGCCGAAAATCCGCAGATTCGTTTCGGCAAGCTGAATTTCCAGAAACGAATGATGCGCGCCGCGCGGGTGATGCCATTCGTGATGCGCGATTTCGAGGCGGCTGATAAATCCGACCGAGTTTTTGGCGCGCGCCGCGTGATAAGGCATCCGGCAGGCATCGCTCAGGTATTCAATCACGCGCGGGTCTGAGGCTTCCTGAAAAACGACGATTTCCGGCGCGATTTCGTTTATCACGCGCGCAATCAGCGCCTGCCGCTCGCGCCCGCCGAAACGAATGTTGTAGCTTAAAAGTCGGAGCTTTTTCACGTCGCCGTTTCTTCCTGCTCGATAATCATCCGGTAAGGCTGACCGAGAAGAACGTCGCGGACGAACATTATAAAATTCGCCGTCGCCTGGATATTGACGGGGCGACCGACCATTTCCTGCAATTCGACGCGCAGCGGGTTCAGAGCAGGCGCGATGTCCGGGTCTTTGTCGCCGAGCGGCTTGGTGTGCAGTGCGGGAATGTAATAGGCGTCGTCGCGCCACAGCGCGCGCGCTTCCTCGCCGATTAAAGTCACGTCCAAATCGCTCGTGCCTTCGCCCTTCGCGTCAAACGGTCGCCCGTCTTCGTATCGCTCGTTAGTGACGACGCTGCCGCGCAGCGCGACGCCCGTTCCCGGCGGCAAACCGGCTTTTAATTTTTCGCAGAATCTCCGGTAGAGATTGCGGTCGCCGTCAAAGCCGAGCGCGATAATCCGCTCTAAAATTTCCTCGTCGCTTAACTCGGAAACGTCTCTTTCAGTGATTGAATTTTCAGGATTCATAGATTTGCGATATTCGTCGGACAGGCAGACGGACGGACAAAATTACAAATAATCCGGCGCGCTTCAGGCAGACAAAGCGGCGAGACAGCCTGCGCGGAAAACTCCGTTCATTCAAATTGATTCAATCATTCAAAATTATCGTTCATATTGACCGATTATATAATCTGCGTGCGGATTGCGCCATAAGCTAAAGCCCGATTTAACGCGATTTATGCGCTTTTCGGCGGAATCGCGTTTGTGGAACACGATTTGTGAAGACATTTGCGGCGGATTTCCCGCTGCGGCTTCGCAGAAACGGGAATTTTAAATATTTATCATTGATTGTTTACCGACGGCGATTTGGAAATGAGCGACGATTTTTTCGACCGGAAAAAGAGAAAACAACACGGCTTCAGTCTTATCGAGCTGATTATCGTCGTGCTGGTCATCGCGATAATGTTGACGGCTTCGTTTCCGGCAATCCGGCGCAGTCTCCAGTTGTATCGGCTCGAATCGGCGGCGGGACTGGTGACGAGCCGCCTGACGGAAGCCAGGATGGTCGCCGTCAAGCGAAACCGGCGCGCGTCGGTCGCATTAAATACGGGCAGCAATACTCTGGAAATACGCAGCCTCGACGACAACGGTCAGAGCGTCGTCATCGGTTCAGCCGTCTCTCTGCCGCAGGACGTGGTTTTACAAATTTCTCCGGGCGGCGGCGATTCGATAAGCTTTTCCTCGCTCGGCAGAAACCTGTCCAACGATACGGCGAATATCACGCTGACGCTCGGCGCGGCGCAGGCTGGCTACTGCAAAACGGTAACCGTTTCGCCGGTCGGAAAAATAACCGCTTCCGGTTGTTCCCGGCAGTGAAAAAGAAGGAGACGAGCGATTTTGAAATCGTGCGAAAACAGCAAATATTCGGGCTTTACCTTAATCGAATGCGTGATTGCGATGGTCATCGCGCTGGTCGGCTTGATGGCGGTTTACTCGCTGGTCGTTTTTTCAGTCCGGACGCAATCGATTTCGCAGGAGCTGGCGACGGCTAATTCGCTCGCCCGCTCGAAAATCGAAGAGCTGCGAAACGCCGCGCCGCGCGCAAACGGCGGCAGTCTGACCTCGAACATCGAGGGCTTTTACGACGCGCCGCCCGGCGGCGAATATCTGCGCCGCTGGCAGATTTCCGGGGATTTGGCGGGAACGCAAATCGTCATCGTCACCGTCGTGCCGCGCCGCGCGCAGAGTATGCCGCTGCCGGAAGTTAAAGTTACTACGCGAATGAGGTAAGCAGAGAAATAAAGAACCGGTGAAAATGAACGTAAACGATAAGAAAAATCGCCCGCGAGGTTTCAGCCTCGCCGAGCTGCTGATTGCGATGACGGTCGTGATGATAATGCTCGGATTCGTCGCGGCGGGCATTTTCGGCGTTCAGCGAGAATTCAGGCTTCGCCGCCCGCAGATGGAAGCGGTCGCCAACGCGCAGATGGCGATGGACGCAATCGTCCGCGTCGTCAGAATGGCTGGCGTGAAACCCGCAAGCTGCGCGAGCAATTTTCAAATCGCGCCGCTCACGCCTTCCGCGCCGGACGCGGGCGGCAATGGCGGAGCTTACACGGCTTTGCGAGTGCAGGCGGACTGGAACCCGTCGGACTGCGCTCTGAGCGGTCTCGACGAAGACGTGACTTTTTCCGCGGCTGGCGGAATTTTGTATCTGGACGCGGCGAAACAGAAACCGTTTGTCGAAGGCATCGGAAGAGTGACTTTCAAATTCTACGACGGCGCGGGGCAATTGGTGACGAACGCGGCTGCAAACGCCGAGCAGATAACCTTTGTCGAAATTGAAATCACTACTTACGCCGCGCCGGGTTCAAATCCGCCGACCGTAATCCGCAGCGGCGTCCAGATTCGCGCGAGAGGTGAAAGATGAAAAAAGTGCAGTCGAAACGATTTTCACAGGCGGAAAAAGGCGCGGCGCTGCTGACCGCCATTTTCGCCGTTCTTTTAGGGACGCTGCTGAGCGTGGCGCTTTATTATTTCGCCGTTTCGGCGCTGGCGACCGCCGTCAACGACCGCGACAACACGCAGGCGCTGTATCTGGCTGACGCCGGAGTCAGCCACGCCGTCGCGCTCATCGCCAAAACCAAAAAAGCTCAATACAGCGCGCTGCTCCGCAACGGCGCGAATCCTTTGCCGGACAGCGGCGACGAGCTGAGCGCGCCGCCCGAAAGCGGCGCCTGGTCGGCGCAGGAAAGCATTCCGGCTGGCGGCGTAAACGGCGGCGGCGTGACCGGTTTCGGCGGCGGAAGATATTGGGTGCGGGTTAAAAATGACGCGGCGGCGGGCGAAACCGCGACGACCGACGCGAACGGAATCCTGATTATCACCTCGACCGGCGTCGGGCAAAACGGCGCGACGGCGACGGTCGAAGCAATCGTCAGCACCGAATCGACCGATTATCCCGGATTTCTCGCCGACGGCGACGTGAAACTGACCAACACGGTCAAGGTCTTGGGTCCGCGCGGCATAATGCAGGTCAACGGCAGCGTCAACGTGCCGGGCGGCAGCGGAAATTTCACCTGCGCCGAACAGCGGTTTCTGGTTACGGGGACGTCCGTAGAATTAGCCAATTCGTTTACCGGTCCTTTGTGCAACACGCTCGGCTTGCCGGGCAGCACGATTTTATTCAACCAGCCGCGCTTTGTCCCGCCGGTAATCGACGCGGATAAACTCCGCAGCGATTTCAAACGTTACGCCAATTATGTTTTTACCGACACCGGAGCTATCTACCCGCAGACTAACGGCGTGGAAAGAGCCTTGTCGCTGTCGGCAAACGAAAAGCAGGCGCTCGGCTTGCAGGGCTGGTCGTGGCAGGGCAGCAGCAAAACGTGGAGCTACTCGTCAAACAACCCGCTGCCGGACGCCGTTTATTACTTTAAAAACTGTAATTCCAAAATCTCGAACGGCGGCAACACGCTCCTGCCGCCCGCGATAACAATCCTGTCCGAAGGCTCGATAACGATTAACAACGAGCCTGCCTTCCAGTCGAAGCTGCCGGGCTATTCGCTGGTCTCCGCCAACGACATATTTATCTCGTCGCGGCTCGGCGTCATCAATAATCCGGGCATAGTATACGCCTACGGGCAGATGAAGTTTTCCAACAAGGCGCTGATTTTCGGCGGCGTGATTGCGGCAAATTTTTATCGCGCCGACGGCTCGAACGGCGCGGACGCGAGCGACCCCGGCGGTCAGAATCTGGTCAGCCGCGAATCGGGCGTCATCCAGTTCAGCAATGACGTGACGATTATCACAACCGGAAATCTCGGCGAGACGGAAGCGAAAATGGTTGGCTGGCGCGAGATACGTTATTAAAATCTGCGGAATTCGCTTTTAATTAAAAAGGGAACAGGCTTTTGCAGCCTGTTCCCTTAATCGTTAAATTACTCCGGCGGAGATTTAACCTTTCTTTTTGTGACAGCACGCGCCGCCTTTCGCGCAGCAGTCCGCGCCCGTCCCGCAGCAGCTTTCGCCGCCGCCGTTATTGTCGCCGACAACGACGACGTTAGTCATATCGACGCCCGACGACGTCTGCCGCGCGTCCTTTTGCTGCTTCATCGGACACGAATCTTTGTCCTTCTTGGCGCAGCACGAGCCGCCCATCGAGCATTTGCCGTCCTTGCAGCAATCAGCCATCCCGCAGCACGAATCTTTATGCTCGGCTGCGGAAGCGCCGTCCTGCTTGTGCATCGGGCAGTGCGCGCCCGCCGACATCTGCGGTTGATGATTCTGCGATTGATTGTAGGCGAAAACGACCGCCGCCAGCCCGAAAATCATCAGCGCCGCCAGCGCAACTAAAATTCTTTTTTTCATAGTTTTTCCTTTCAAAATTTAGAAATTAAGCCTCGAACGTGCCGGAAACCCGAAAGGCTCCGGCGTGAAAATAAATAAACGCGACGTTTTTTTTCTAAATTCTGAAAACGCAGTTTTTCAGATAAGTGCTTCCGCGATTGCGAACTACGGAGCGGTAAATTTTCGGAGATTCCGCCGCGCGGACGACGAACGAAAACTTCGGCGCGAGAATTTTTTCAGTCGCCGCCGTCGCCGTCAGAGCAATCTGCGGATTTTTTTCAATCTTCCGCGCCTTGTCGAAAACCGCTGGCAGAAAGCCGCAGCAATCAGCTGCTTGGCTTTGCTTTTGAAATCCGGCGAAATCCGGATTGTCTTCGCCGTCAGACGCCGCTTGCTGTTTGTCGCAATGGCTCATTTTGGCGAGCGGGCAGCTATCGGCTTCAGTTTCGGCGGCTCGCGCCTCCATATTTCCGCAGCAAAACAGAAGAACCAAGCCGCTCAGCCAGACGACGAGCACGCCGGAAATGATTCGCTGTGAAAACGCGGATTTCATCATCAAGAATAATAAACGAAAAAGGATTCGATTTCCAGTCTTTTAGACGTTGAAACGGAAATTCACCACGTCGCCTTCCTGCATCACGTATTCCTTGCCTTCGAGCCGCGCCAAGCCCTGTTCCTTCGCCGCCTTTTCCGAGCCGACGCGCACCAGGTCGTCGTAGGAAATGATTTCGGCGCGGATAAACCCGCGCTCGATGTCCGAGTGAATCTCGCCCGCCGCCTGCGGCGCTTTCGTTCCCGTGGGAATCGTCCACGCGCGCACTTCCTTTTCGCCTGCCGTCAGAAAGCTCATTAAGCCCAGGATACGATAAGCCGATTTGATAAGATTATCGACGCCGCTCGATTCGACGCCGACGTCTTTCAAAAACTCGGCGCGTTCTTCAGGTTCGAGCGCGACCAGCTCGGCTTCGAGCTTGGCGCAAATCACGACGACTTCCGCGTTTTCCCGCGCCGCGTGTTCGCGCACGGTGCGGACGTGCGGATTTTCGTCCGGGCTGGCAAGCGAATTTTCGTCTACGTTCGCCGCGTAAATCGTCGGTTTCGAGGTCAGCAGAAACCAGCTTTTGACGATTGCCTTTTCGTCGTCCGACAAATCGACGCTGCGCACCGGTCTGCCTTCTTCCAGCACGGGCTGGATTTTATCCATTATTTCGAGGTCGCGTTTCGCTTCCTTGTCGCCGGATTTGGCGGAGCGACCGGCTTTTTCGCGCCGCTTTTCGAGGCTCGTCAAATCCGCCAGCGCCAGCTCAATCTGAATCGTCTCGATGTCGCGAATCGGGTTGACCGAGCCTTCGACGTGGACAATGTTTTCGTCTTCAAAACAGCGCACGACCTGAATCACGGCGTGCGTTTCACGGATATTGGCGAGAAATTGGTTGCCCAAGCCTTCGCCCTTCGACGCGCCGCGCACCAGCCCGGCAATATCGACGAACTCGACCGTCGCCGGCACGACCTTCTGCGTCTTGTACATTTTTTCCAGAACGCCGAGCCGCTCGTCCGGCACGGCGACGACGCCGACGTTCGGCTCAATCGTGGCGAAAGGATAATTGGCGGCAAGCGCCGCTTCCTGCGCCGTCAGCGCATTAAACAAAGTAGATTTTCCAACGTTGGGCAGCCCAACGATTCCGGCTTGTAACATAAAAATTTAATTGTTAATGATAAATGGTTGAATATTTGTTCAATATTCAAAACGATTATTGTAACCTTTAACCGTAATTTTGCGAAATCGGCAATTTGTGGCTTAATTTTGACGGGAAGAATCGTCGGCGAATTAACTTAAAAGATTATTTATCTTTGCGGTCTGAGCGAGCTTTGCGCGAGATTATTTTTCCCGCAAAGGCGCAAAGCGGGCAAAGATAAAATGCGTCTTTGGCGCGCTTGATTCCGAGTTGTTTATGTTCGTTTCTTTAATCATTCTTCTGCTTATCACTTTCAGCGGGCTGGCTTTGACGTATCTTTACGATGACGACGAAGACGCGTCGATGCTCGTCCGGTTCGGCGCGGGAAACGTCGTCGGGGCGGCGCTGTTTTCGCTGGTCGGGTTTCTGGTCTGCTGTTTTTTCGGGATGACGACGGCGACCGTTCTGCTTTCGCTGGCGCTCACGCTTTTGCCGCTGGCTCTGTTCGGCAGAAAGGATTTTCGCGCGCGGTTTTCCGCCGATTTTAATGCGGCGAGGAAAACGCTCGATAACGCGAGCGGGCGAAAGTTTTTGAGCTTTGCTTATTACGCGGCGCTGCTGCTGATTTTATATTTTTTCTTCGACCGCGCGATGATTGAGACGAAGGACGGCATTTACACGGGCGGCTCGCAGAATCTGGGCGATTTGCCGTTTCATCTGGGCGCGATTTTTTCGTTTACCGAGGGCAATAATTTTCCGCCGGAAAATCCGTCGTTTGCGGGCGCGAAATTCACTTACCCGTTTATGGCGGATTTGATTACGGCTTGCCTGGTCAAGCTCGGCGCGGGCGTGCGCGAGGCGATGCTCGCGCAGAACGTCGTTCTGGGATTTTCGCTCATCGTTCTGCTGGAAAGATTTGCCCGAAAACTGACCGGAAGCCGTAAGGCGGGAAAGCTCGCGCCGGTGATTCTGCTTTTCTGCGGCGGCTTGGGATTTCTGGCTTTTCTGCGCGATTACTGGCACGACGGCAGAGGTTTTTTCGAGTTTTTGTGGAATCTCGAAAAGGATTACACGATTCGACCCGAAGGCTTGCGCTGGGGAAATGCGCTGGTTGTGCTGTTTATCACGCAGCGCAGCCTGCTTCTGGGTTTGCCGATAACGCTGATTGTTTTGACGAAGCTGTGGGAATTTTTTAATCGCGATGCGGAGACAGGGAGACGCGCGGACACGGAGACGGAAATCGCCGCGTCACCGCGTCACCGCGTCCTCGCGTCCGTCTTCATCGGGCTTCTAGCCGGAACTCTGCCGCTGATTCACGTTCACAGCCTCGCGGTTTTGTTTCTGGTCTGCGCGGTTTTGTTCTTTTTCAGCCTGGAAAAATGGAAGGAATGGCTGGCTTTCGGCGCGGCGGTTTCGGTCGTTGCCATTCCCGAACTGATTTGGGTGATGACGGGCAGCGCGACGCGTTTGAGCGAATTTGTCGGCTGGCATTTCGGCTGGAGTTCGGGCAAGGAAAATTATTTTGTCTTTTGGGCGAAAAATCTCGGACTGTTTATACCGTTACTGATTGCCGCGCTGCTGCTGCTGGCGCGCAGGTCGACGCCGCCGGATGATGATGAAAAAACGAAAGCCGGAATTTCGGACGAGGAAGTGCGGCAGGCGAATAATCTCTTGATATTCTACATTCCTTTTGCGCTGTGTTTCGTGATTACGAATCTGGTCAAGCTCGCGCCGTGGGAATGGGACAACATCAAGGTTCTGATTTACTGGTTCGTCGCGAGCGCGCCGCTGGTCGCGTGGCTTCTGGCGTGGTTCTGGGAAAAGGGAATCGCGTTTAAAGTCATCTCAATCGCGTGTTTGATGACGCTGATTTTTTCGGGCGCGCTAGACGTCTGGCGGGCGATTTCGGGGCAGATAAATTATCAGGTTTTCAGCCGCGATTCGGTGGCGATTGCGCAGCAAATCAAACAGAAAACGCCGCCGAACGCTTTATTTTTAAACGCGCCGACCTACAATTCGGCGGTCGTGCTGGCGGGCAGGCGTTCCTTGATGCGCTATTCCGGGCATCTTTCGTCCTACGGCATCGAATACGAGCCGCGCGAATCCGAGGTCAAGCGCATTTACGAAGGCGGCGCGCTGGCTGACGCTTTTTTGAAGAAAAACAATATCGAATACGTTTTGATAAGCCCGGAAGAAACGGGAAATCTGCCGCGCGTGAACGAGGCATTTTTTGAAAAATATCCGAAAATAGCGGAAATCGGCTTGTATAAAGTTTATAAAGTGAAATGAAGCAGCACAGAGACAAAAAGAAAAAGACGAAAAAAATTCACACGACCGACAGCGAAGAAATTCACCGCTCCGATGCCGGAGACATTCACGCGACGGACGACGGCGGCATCAGAAGAGAACAGCGAGCGACGGCGGACGACGAACGGCGAACGAATCCGCTCTGGCTCGCCGGGTGTTTCGCCGTCGCGGCAATCGCCGTTTTCCTGCGGTTTTACGATTTGGTCTTAAAGCCGCTGCACCACGACGAGGGCGTCAACGGCTTTTTTCTGACGACGCTGTTCCGCGAGGGAATCTACAAATACGACCCGAGCAATTATCACGGTCCGACGCTGTATTACATCTCGCTCGTCTTTACGAAAATCTTCGGGCTGGAGACTTTTTCTATTCGCGCCAGCGTCGGCGTTTTCGGCGTTTTGATGGTCGCGATGACGTTTTTTCTCAGGCGGTATCTCGGCACAATCGGCAGTTTGGTCGCGGCGCTTTTCATCGCGCTCTCGCCGGGAATGGTTTACATCTCGCGCTATTTTATCCACGAAATCTTTTTCGTTTTTTGCAGTTTGGGCATCGTGCTCGGCGTTTTGTTTTTTATCGAGGGCAGAAAGCCGGGCATCTGGGCGACGGCGTGGATGGCGCTGCTTTTGCTGATATGTTTTCTGCCGCCTGCGCTGAATATCGTCGCTTTGTTCAAATTGCAGAACGAAACCGCCGTCTGGATTTTGCGCGCCGGATTTTTTCTGGTCGAAGCGATTCTGGTTTTTCTGGTGATGCGGATGCTTCTGGAATGGAACGAGGGCAGACCGCTTTACCTGCTGCTCGCTTCGGCTTCGACGGCGCTGTTTTTCGCGACGAAGGAAACGGCTTTTATCACGCTCGGAACGCTGCTCATCGCCTGCGGCTGCATCTGGATTTGGCGCAAAATTTACGGCGGAATGATTGAGGGCAGATTCGGCGCGGACACGCTCGCGCCGGTCGCCCTGACGTGGAAAACTTTTCGCGCGCGGCTCGGCGGCGGCGCTGATTTGCTGCTTTTGATTGTCGCCATTATAGCTATCTTTATTTACGTCAGCGTTTTGTTTTTCTCGTCGTTTTTCACTTACGCGGAAGGCGTGACGGGCGCGATAAAGGCTTACGCTTTCTGGACGAAAACCGGAACGGGCGACCACACGCAGAACGGAACGCTGGCTTATCTGAGATGGCTCTGGACGATTGAGTCGCCGATTCTGTTTTTATCGGCGGTCGGCACCCTGATTGCTTTCGTTAAAGGGCGGCATCGTTTCGCGATGTTTGCCGGGCTGTGGGCGTTCGGGCTTTTTCTGGCTTACACGATTATCCCGTATAAGACGCCGTGGCTCGCGCTCTCGTTTATTTTGCCGATGTGTCTGGTCGCCGGTTACGGCATCAACGAGATGCTCGCCTCGCGCGACCGCGCGATGAAGGGCATCGCCGTGCTGCTGCTGGCGACCGCCGTCGGAGTTCTCAGCTATCAGACGTGGGACGTGAATTTCAACCGCTACGACGACGACACCGTGCCGTATATTTACGCTCACACGCGGCGCGGATTTTTAGACCTTATCCGGCAGGTCGAGTATCACGCGGAAAAAAGCGGCAAGGGAAAAGACGCGACCATCGAAATCGTCTCGCCCGATTACTGGCCGATGCCGTGGTATACGCGCCATTATACGCGCGCCAATTATCACGGGCGCATCATCGACGCGAACACGGCTGAGATGATTGTGGCGAAAAAGGGCGACCAGAACGAAGACGTGATGCGAAAATATTCATCGCACTATAAATATGCCGGAGAATATTCGCTGCGTCCCGGCGTGGATTTGATGCTTCTGGTCAGACGCGATTTAGCCGACATAAATGCCAGAGAGCTGAAAGACGTCGAAGGAATGCCGCCGCTCATATCAGACACGCTGTATTAACGGCTCCGCGCGGAAACAACGGAAAACGGATAATGGAAAATGAAGGAAGTGTTTCCGTTTTCCGTTATCCGTTTTCCATTTTTTCCGCGCGGCTTCTGCCTCGGAAATCGCGCGAATATGAAATCCGTTATAGAGTTTAGAGTCTGCCTTTTATTCGGTTTCTACCTTTGCAAAGCCTGAATTAACCGTTAATTGTCCGCTTCGGTTTTGCCGCTTCCTCTAATCACGCGCCAGAGATAAAGAATGATAATCAAGCCGAAAATGACCAGAGAAACCGGGTCGAAATATTCTTCGACCTCGTGGAAATTGCTGCCGAGCAGATAACCCGCGTAAGCCAGAACGCTCGACCAGACGGCGGAGCCGACAGCCGTAAAAAACAAAAACGGCAGCAGCTTCATCCGGTTAATGCCCGCCGGAACCGAGATGAGCGAGCGGACGCCGGGAACGAGACGACAGAGCAGAACCGTTTTCGCGCCGTGACGGTTAAACCATTCGTTTGCCCGGTCGATATCCTCGGGCGACATCGCCAGCCATCTGCCGCGCCGCCCGGCAAATCTTTTCAGCCGCGCCGCGCCGAGCTTTCTGCCGCAATAATAAAGCGGCAGCGCGCCGAGCACCGAGCCCGTCGTTCCGGCGACGATAATCCCGGCGAGCGAGAGTTTTCCCTCGGCGACCATAAAACCCGCGAGCGGCATAATGTATTCGGACGGAATCGGCGGAAAAACGTTTTCGACGAACATCAAAAGCACGATGCCCAGATAGCCCGCCGAATTAATCAAATTCATTATCCATCGCGTCATCAAGAGTATTTTAACATCCGCTGCGCTCGTCTCTTAAGGACGACTCCGGAAAAAGCCGGAAACCGGGAAACGAAAGCCGAATTGTAAATTCCGGATTGTTTCGCGCGGCTTTGCACAAAAATCAAGGGAAGGAAATTCTAAATTCTAAATTAACCCGGATAATGTCTTACCAGAGAATTAAGAATTTAGAATTTAAAGTTTTGCGCTGGATTTTTCGCGGCTTTGCTTATTCTTGTGCAAAGCCCGAGCGGAATTAAAAATGCGCCGGAGCGCGATTTTTTCGCGCCGGAGCGGAGATTTTGCGCATTAGAGCGGAGATTTTTCGCGTTGGAGCGGAGATTTTATGCCTTGTAGCGTGATTAAAGTGCATTAGAGCAGAACTTTTTTGCATTGTAGCGGAACTTTTTTGCGTTGGAGCGGAACGACTTTGCACCAAAAACGCTTAATTTTGAATTTTTGCGCTGGAAGTATAAAAAAAGACGGAAGCCCGCGCGTGAATAATGGAAAACGGAAACGCTTCCTTCATTTTCCGTTTTGCGTTTTCCATTCGATTCCGCCTTCGCTGCGTGAATTATGATTTTTGCCGGAAAACCGCTCTATTCGTCGTCGTTGACGCCGGTTTGACTCGTAGTTGTCGGCTTGCCCTCACTCAACTGTCGCTTGTTAATCTGAAACTCGATTCTCCCGACCAGCGTCAGGATAATCAAGGTCAGAATCGTGGCGAGAATCGCCAAGCCGAGCGCGCCCAAGCCGACCGCCACGCCGATAGCCGACGCCATCCAGACGCCCGCCGCAGTCGTCAAGCCCTGAATGTCGCGCTCCTCGTTTAATTTCAAAATCGAGCCTGCGCCGATAAAGCCGATGCCCGTCACGATGCCCTGAATGACGCGCGACAAACCGTCGGAACTCATCCCGTAAGCGCCGCCGGCGATGACGAACACGCACGTCCCGAGCGTGACCAGAGTATGCGTCCGCAAGCCCGCCGGTTTCCCGACCCGCTCGCGTTGAATCCCAATCGCCGCCCCGAGCAGCGTCGCCGCCAGCAGCCGGATAATAATTTGCGCCAGCTGCCGCGCCGTAGGCATCCCGGCGGTCAATTCTTCCCAGAAAATATCCATTTTATTCCCTTGTGTAGCTCGCGGTAATCGAACCGTTTCCCGATGTTAAGTTTATGTTAAATCTCTGTTACATTTCAATTTTCGATTCAAACGCAGCGGGAAAGACCGAAAGGGCAAAACCGGAAAAGATAAGCACTTGCCGCCGATTCCGGAGACGACGATTTATTTTAACGCGCGGTGCGGGATTAAAATAAATATTTCGTGTTAGAATATCCCGAAATTTTTCTCGTCTTTAACATAGCGAAGCTTTTATATTACTAATTTAAAAGGGAGTCTTTTATGTCAACAGCAAAAATCAATTTTCTGCTCGCTTTAGCGGTCGTAATTTTCGTTTCTCTGGCGTGCGGTAATTTAGGCAAAAACGAAACCGCGAGCAACGGCGGCGGCGGGGCGAATTCAGCGAATTCCGGTTCGACGGCGGCGAATAAAGGGAAGAATACAAATACGACAACGACTGCGGAATCCGGCGACGACGATTCGACCAGCGGCGCGGAAAAGCAGAAACCCGCGCCCGGCAAAGGCAACGTGCAGGGCAAGGTTTTGTATAACGACCAGCCGGTCGAGGGCATCGAGGTCAGAATCTGCGAAAACTTCAGCACGATTATGGGCATCCGCTGCGACGGGAAAACGCTGACGACCAAAACCGGCGCTGACGGCGTTTTCGTCCTCGCCGACCTCGACCCGAAAACCTACGGCGGCTTGACGGCTAAGGTCTTCAAATCCGCTTACTACGTTTTCCCGCAGGAAGGCATTATGACGGCGCAGAAATTCAACGTCGAAGCCGACAAAACGATTTTCGCCCGCGACATTCATCTTTACAAAGACGACGTGAAAATCGTCAATCCGAAAGCCGGCTCGAAAGCCGACGCCAAAAATCTGGAATTAAAGTGGGAAGCCTACCCGGACGCCGCTTACTACAAAATCAGCCTTTACCCGGACGCGGGCGGACTGCCGCCGATTTCCGGCGAAAGAGTCGACGAACCTTCCTACAGCGTCACCGAGGAGCTAGCCAACGGCAAATATCGCCTGCGCATAGAAGTCTACAACGCGCGCGACCGCAAGCTCGCCGAAAGCCCCAACGACATAAAATTCACCGTCACGGGCGGCGCTGAAACTGAGGCGAAGCCCTAAAAAAAGCGGAATAAATATCGAAAGGCGGATTGAAAGTATCTGCCTTTTTTTATTGTGAGAATTTCTAATTAACTTGCAAACAGTCTTTTGTATTAAGCTAACTCGTTCCATTCTTCAATTGTAATCTGGCGTTCGATAATTTCTTCGACTTCGCGAAGCATCATCCGTAGTTGAGGGACAGAGTATTCGGAATTTGAAGGAATTGTCAGGCGATTGTTTCCGAAAACCATAAACTGATGTTTCGCGCCCGAATACGTGCCTTCAAATCCAAGCCTTCGCAAGCGTCTGATAAAATCATTTCGTTTACAC
>JALZHR010000452.1 GCA_030860665.1 Acidobacteriota bacterium | reverse complement strand
GCCGGCGACGTTGTCGGCGGCGCGACAACAGCAACGACGGCGGCGGCGGAAGTATTCTTTACGTTCTCAGCCGGACTTTTCGCGAATTCGCCCTTTAAAAAATTAATCGCCGCGTCGAGCTGCGCGTCCTTTCCGGCGAGCAGCGACGGGCGGTCGAGCGCGATTTTGATGTTCGGCTCGACGCCCTTGCCTTCGAGCAGGTTGCCTTTCGGCGTCTCGAAATTAGCGACCGGATACAGGAAAACCGCGCCGGTCGGAAGCGCCATCGTCAGCGCCGGAAGCGCCGAACCGGCGGTCGTCTCGCCGATAATCGTCGCGCGGTTGTTTTCCTTCAAGCCCGACGCGAAAACTTCCGCCGCCGAATAGCTCTGCGCGTCGGTCAGAATCACCAGCCTGCCTTTAAAATTTTTGAGCTGCGGCTGGACGAAACGCGACTCCTTGCCGAATTTATTTATCTCCGAGCCGATAACCAAGCCCTTGTCGGTCAAAAGGCTGACGATGCCGAACAGCGCGCCGAAATTTCCGCCCGTATTGCCGCGCATATCGACGACCAGCCCTTTTTTGTCTTTAAACCGGCTGATTGCCTCGCAGAATTTTTCGACCGTTTTCAGGGCGAAAGCGCTGAATTTGATGTAGCCGATTTCCTCGCCGAGCGGTTTCGATTCAAACGTGATGAACTCGGCTGGCAGACCGGAAATCAAGGTGACGTATTCGCCTTTTAAGGCTTCGCGCTGGATTTCGATTTCTCCGGGCTGCTCCTTCTCATTTCTGAAACCGACCGTGACCGCGCCGCCGTCCTGACCGCCGTCGATAATGGACAGCAGCAGACCGGACAATTGTTTTTCGTAAATTTTGGCGTAGACGGCGTTGCGGCGAAACATTTCGAGAAAGGATTTAAGCGAGACCCCGTTTATTTTTTCGATGACGTAGCCGGTTTTCAACCCGGCTTTGGCGGCGGGCGAGTCTTTTTCGATTTGCGTGATGACGACCTGGTTATCGATAAAGCGAATATCGATGCCGATGCCGTAATTCGCGGGCTTTTCGGGCGCTTCTTCTTCTTCGCCCGAAACGTCCGCCTCGTCCGATTCGGTTTCCTCTCCGGCTGCTCCGGTTTTTTCTTCAAACTCGGCTTTGGCTTTGCCGATTTCGCGAAAGACTTCGGGCGGGATAATCATAAAATGCGACTTGTTCAGCCGGTTTATCATTTCCTGCAAAATCAGGTGCAGCTCGGCGTCGGTCTGCGCCCGGCGCACGCGTGGCTCGAACTCGGTTTTAATTTTGTTCCAGTTCAAGCCGCCGAACGTCTGGTCGAAGTAGTTGTCCTTAACGGTCTGCCAGACGAGGCGAAAGGTTTCCAGACGCCTTTCGGCTTCGGGCGTCAGGTTTTCCGCCGAAGCTTTGAGGCTGGATTCGATAAAAGCGCGATTGTTTTTCTGCTGAGCGGAAAGATTCTGCGAAAATAGCGCGAATAAGAGAAAGGTCAGGCAGAATGCCTGGAAAAAACTTTTCATTGTAAATCTGTATAAAATCGAATCGAATTTTGAACCGCTTGAAAAACCGCTTGAAGGAGTGAGCCCTGCTTATCGCCCGACTGTTTCGCCGCGCAAGGAAAGATTAAGTTTTGTCAGGTCGCTTTGTCAATGAAAAATGAGTGATAGGTGATAAGTGATAAGTTATAAGAAAGAAGGAAGAGAGTAAAAGATGATAAGTGATAGGTAATAAGGAAGAACGTTTCCTGCACACCTTATCACCTATCACTTATTCCCTATCACTTTCCTACAATCCTTTGTCGGCGATGAATTTCACCAAATCACGGACGCGGCAGGAATAGCCCCATTCGTTGTCATACCACGACAGGATTTTAATCGCCGTGCCGCCGATGACTTTCGTGTTTTCGGCGTCGACAATCGACGAATTCGGATTACCGCGAAAATCAATCGAGACGAGCGGCTCTTCCGAAAAAGCCAGAATGCCCTTCAATTCCTCGTTCGCGGCGTCTTTCAAAACCTGGTTGACTTCTTCGGTCGTCGTCTCTTTTTCGACGTTCATCACGACGTCGACCAGCGACACGTTCGGCGTCGGGACGCGGACGGAGATGCCGTCGAATTTTCCTTTCAATTCGGGAATGACCAGAGCGACGGCTTTCGCCGCGCCGGTCGAGGTCGGAATCATCGAAAGGGCGGCGGCGCGGGCGCGGCGCAAATCCTTGTGCGGCAAATCGAGAAGCTGCTGGTCGTTCGTGTAGGAGTGAATCGTGTTCATCAAAGCGTTACGGATGCCGAATTTTTCGTGAATCACTTTGGCGACGGGCGCGAGGCAGTTGGTCGTGCAGGAAGCGTTGGAAATAATTCTGTGATTTGCCGGGTCGTACATATCTTCGTTGACGCCGAGCACGATGGTCACGTCTTCGCCCTTGGCGGGCGCGGAAATGATGACTTTTTTGACCGTGCCGCGCAGGTGTTTCCCGGCGTCTTCGGCTTTCGTAAAGCGCCCGGTCGATTCGATGACGATTTCCGCGCCGGCTTCTTCCCACGGAATCAGCGACGGGTCTTTCTCGCTGAAAACGCGAAACTCGTCTCCGTTGACGCTGATTGAATTTTCCGTGTAAGTCACATCGTCTTCGAGATTGCCCATCACCGAATCGTATTTTAAAAGATGCGCCAGCGTGCGCGTGTCCGTTAAATCGTTGACCGCCACGAAATCCACGTCCGCGTCGCCGATACACGTGCGCAAAACGTTGCGCCCAATGCGCCCGAAACCGTTAATTCCAACTTTAATGCCCATTAAATTAAAAACCTCCTGAAATATTTTTATACAATAAAAAGTTAAAGATAACTTTTTTGCCCGATAAGTGACAAGTCGGAACTGAGAACTGATAGTTGATAACCGATAGTTGATAGTGGATAACGAAGAGTTGAAAGCAAATTATTGATAACGGACATCTGTTTCCGGTTCTTGCTTCTCAGTTCTCATCTTCCACTATCAGTTCTCAGTTCTCAGTTCTCAGTTAAAAGCTCATTTTTTTGAAACTACGGGCGAGAATTCGTCGTAGTAAGGCTTGAGTCGTTAATCGCTTTATCTACTTAAAAAGTTTTCATATCTGGAGCCACTTTTAAAATGAAATTATTTTATCGCACTGCTTTTTTCGCTCTCGTTTTGAGCCTGACCACAGGTTTGTGCGATTTACACACGGTGGCGGCGCAGACGACGCCGCCCGACGCGCCGCAGATTGCCAGAAACGACGTCGATTCAAACAAGACGGAAAAATCCGCCGTAAAAACGCCGGAAGATAATATCGAAAAAACTGTCGAAACGAATAACGTCAATATTCTGCACCGCGTCGGCGTGCAAGCCTCAGACACACTGCCGCTCACTCTGAACGAAGCCATTCGCCGCGCCCTGGAAAACAACAACGCGATTGAAGTGGCGCGCGATGACGTGCGCTTTCAGGAAACCCAGCTTCGCTCGCAGCTCGGAGTTTACGACCCGGTTTTCACGGTTTCGCCGAATCTGACGCGCAACTCGACGACCGGCTCGCGCGCGACCAATGATTTCCGCGTGAATTCGGACGTGTCGGGCTTAGTCCGGCGCGGCGGCGGAAGCTATCGAATCTTTTTCGACAACGTGCGCACCGAAAACAGCTTTTCGCAGTCGCAGCTGACTTCCGGCAATACTTCGGCAGGCGGCGCGCTTTATTCTTCAGGCTTGGGCGTCGGCTACACGCAGCCGCTGCTGCGCGATTTCCGCATCGACAACACGCGCCGCCAGATTCGCATCCAGCGCCGTTTTCTACAGCAGACGGACGCCGATTTTCGCCGCCAGACGATTGACGTCATCGCGCAGGTTCAACGCGGTTACTGGGATTTGGTTTTCGCCCTGCGCGACCAGCAGAACCGCGTGGCGAACCTGAATCTGGCGCGGGAAAATCTGCGCCAGGTCGAAGCCAGAATCGAAGCCGGGAGCGCCGCGCCGATAGAGCGCGCCGAAGTCGCCACCGAGCTTGCCAATCGCGAAGGCGAAGTTTTGCAGGCGACGCAGCAGGTCACCGTCGCCGAAAACAATCTGAAAACGCTGCTTTTAAGAGACATCAGCGCGCCCGAATGGAATCGCTCGCTCGTTCCGACCGACCGCCCCGTTTACAGCGACGAGGCTATCGTGCTCGACGACGCGATAAAAGACGCGGTCGCCAATCGCCCGGAGCTGCAAAGATTAAAACTGGCGCGCGAAATCAACTCGATTAACATCGAGTTCTTCAAAAATCAAACCAAGCCGCAGGTCGATTTGAACACTAACGTCTCGCTCAACGGATTTTCGCAGGGCGGAAACTTTTCCCGCAATACGGAATTTGTGCCGCTTATCTCCGGAGACCCGCAGACCAATGCCTTCGCGTTTCTGCTTCAGCAAATCCGGCGTTTTCACGGCGGTCTGCCGACCGACGGCGAGATTCCGCTCGTTCCGATTCCGCCGACGCCATCGTTTTTAACCGGCGGCTTTAATCGCTCTTTCGCAAATTTGTTTCGCAGCGACGCGCCGAATTATACGGTCGGCGTGACGATTTCGTTCCCGCTGCGCAACCGCACGGCGCGGGCGAATCTCGCCGGGGCGCGCGTGCAGGAGGAACAACTGAGCGCGCAGACCCGCGCACAGGAGCAGACGATTATCGCCGACGTGCGCAACGCCGTCCAGTCGGTAGAAACCGCCCGCCAGCGTGTTCTGGTCGCGCGTCGCGCGCGGCACAACGCTGAAATCCAGCTCGAAGGCGAGAGAAAATTGTTTGAAGCCGGACGCTCGACGACGTTTCTGCTTTTCCAGCGCGAGAACGCTCTGGCAAACGCCCGCAATTCCGAGATTCGCGCCGAGACGGATTTCAACAAAGCCCTCGCCGATTTACAGCGCGCCACTTCGACGACTTTTCGCGCCAACAATATCGAGGTCAATTCGCCCGTAGACGATAAATAGTTATCTTTTTAACGATTTAAGACACCTTTTAAGATATTGCTTCAAGAGTCGGCTCGCCGACTCTTTATGTTTTTCTTTAACTCTGAAAAGGATTTTAACGCGTCTTGCGCCTGCGAGTTTTGCCGCCGGCAAATGAAAAAGCGGCAAAGGAGTTTTTTTTTCCTTTTAATTCTCCTACTATGTTCGTAATGAAAATCTCCGTCTGCATCATCGCTTTCAATGAGGAGAAAAACATCGAACGCGCCGTCGAATCGGTCAGAGAGATGGCGGACGAAATTCTGGTCGTCGATTCGGAAAGCGTTGACCGGACGCGCGAGCTTGCCGAAAGTCTCGGCGCAAAAGTCTTCGTGCAGAAATGGCTCGGATTCGCCGCGCAGAAACAGCTTGCGGTCGAGCGCGCCGTCAACGACTGGATTTTCAGCCTCGACGCCGACGAATGCGTTTCCGACGAATTGCGAGCGGAAATTCTGCGGCTGAAAAATTCATTGCCCGCCGCGACGGCGGACGCTTACAAAATCCCGCGGCTTTCCTTTTATATGAATCGCCCGATTCGGCGCGGCGGCTGGTATCCGGACTGGCAGCTTCGTTTTTTCGACCGCCGGAAAGGCGGCTGGAAAGACGTTCCGGTTCACGAATCGGTGGAAATGAGCGGCGATGCGCGAATCGGAAAACTAAAGGGCGACATTCTTCACTACAGCGTCGAAAACGCGGCGCATCATCACCGGATGATCGGCGAGCGATACGCGCCGCTCGCCGCGCGGCGGATGTTTGAAGACGGCAGGCGTACGAGCCGCGCGAAGATATTTTTTGCCGGGCTGACGGCGTTCGTCCAGACCTATTTTCTCAAGCTCGGTTTTCTGGACGGCTTCGCCGGTTTCTGCATCGCGCGTTTCGCCGCGCACCACGCCTTTATGAAGCACCTGCTGCTCTGGGAGCTGCAAACCGACGGTCGGAACCGCCGTTCTAAAGGCTGAATCTCAGCTTTGCTCCGCTTCCGGCTAATCATTTATTCTTTTGCCGTCCGGTCATTATTCCGGCTTTGCAACTATTCAAAATTTTCTCACATCAAACCTTTAGTTCCCGCCGCATTTACGCTATATTTGTGAAAGTGCGGGTTATTCTTATGCTAAAGATTTTCTTTTCAATTTCGGTGGTCGTTATCTTTTCAGCCGCTGCCTTCGGTCAGGGCAAGGGCGTCGATACGCAGACGAGGACGATTAACCAGGAAAATAACCGTTCGACCAGCCGTCCGAATGACGCCGGCGGTCGGTCGTGGGACTGGGGCAAAGAAAAAACAAAAGTGCGCGAGCGGCTCGCCAATCCTTATCGAATGGCGGCGCGGCGCGACGTGCTGGTAGAAAATATTCTCAATATTTTAAAGGATAATAAAATCATAGTCGACGAAGCGGCGTCGAGAATAAACGACGGCTTTATCGTGACTCAGCCGTTTATTTTCGCCAAAGGCTCGGTTACGACGCAGAACGAATTAAACCGTTACGCCGTTTTGCCGACGCTCGATTCGGTCTGGACGCGCGGGCGCTACACTTTAACCATCGAGATTCAATCCATCGACGGAATCCAGAACAACGTCGCCGTGACAGCCAAGGTCGAAGGCAGGTCGGAAAGCGGCATCGGCTCCGAATGGAGGACGCTGCAAAGCAGCGGCGCGGCGGAAGATGAATTTTTAAGCCGTCTGGTCGAGAACGTGACGGGCGAATCGCTCGACTCCAAGCCGGTTGAACAATAATAATTGTAAACGACAGTAATTAAAGCAGATGTTCATCAGACTTTCACAATTGTTTTTCCTATTTTTCGCGCTGGCACTGAGCGCATACGCTCAGCTGCCCGACGCTTCCGGACGCGACCCGCGGACCGGCAGACCGGAAGATTTGCCGAAGACTCTCAGGGAAAATATCCAGAAAGGTCGTATCGAGGCTGAAAAAAAAGAATATAACGAGATGATTAAACGCGGCGAAGAAGCCGCGCGCCTGAGCGAGGAATTAAGCAAATCCTTCGAGCAGAACCGGACGCTTTCGGCTGAAGACCAGAAAAAACTCGCGCAGCTGGAAAAACTCGTCAAGAAAATTCGCGACGATCTCGGCGGCGAAGACGATAAAGAAGCCGAGACGAGCAGACCTTCGTCGCTGATGAACGCCCTTCAGGCGGTTCAGGAAAACGCGTCGAGCCTTTTGTCGGCGCTGAAAAAAACCACGCGGCTGACGATTTCGGCGGTCGCCATCGAAAGCTCGAACACGGTTTTAAAACTGGTCAGATTTATTCGCTTTTACAAAAACTAGGTCGGTATATAAATGCAGAACGCAAAATGCAAAATGCAAAATGCAGCGATTAAATTCTTTCGCCATTTTGCATTTTGCATTTTGCATTTTGCTCTGATTAGCGCTTTTTGCGTTTCAATAATCGCGCAGGACGATGACGAGGTAATTAAAGTGGATTCGTCGATTGTCATCGTCAACGCGATGATTACCGACGCGAAAGGCAAGCCCGCCGCAGGCTTAAAACAAAATCAATTCAAGCTTTTCGTGGACGGCGCGGAACAGGAAATTCTTTCCTTTACGACGGAAACGACGCCGTTTGCCGCCGTAATTCTGCTGGACACTTCCGGCAGTATGGAGCAGCGCATCAGCCTTGCGCGCTCCGCCGCGATGCAGTTTCTCGACGGCTTGCGCACCGACGATTTGACCGCCGTCTACAATTTCGATTCCAAAGTCTCACTCATTCAGGATTTTTCCAACAGCCGCGACATCGCGCCGTCCGCTTTCGAGCTGAAAGCTTACGGGATGACCGTTTTAAACGACGCGATTTACAAAGCCGCGCAGGAACTCGCGAATCGCCCCGAAAAACGCCGCGCCATCATCGTTTTGTCCGACGGCGCGGACACGAAAAGCGCGCGCTCCGCCGATAAAGCTTTGAAAGCGGCGCTTTCCGCCAACGCCACGATTTACACGGTCGATATGTCGGCGGTCGATACCAACGGCAAAGAGAGAATGCAGAATCAGGGCGTTTTGAAAAATTTCGCCGAGAAAAGCGGCGGCAGATTCATCCCGACGCCGGGCGGCATCGCTATGCGCGAGGCATTCAAAAACATCGTCGCCGAACTCGGTCGCCAATACACCTTGTCTTTCCAGCCGCCCGAATCGAAAAACGACGGCAAATGGCACACGATTGAACTCAAGCACTCCAATCCCGAATTAACCGTCAGAACGCGCAAAGGCTACAACGCGCCGAAAAAATAAAACGCGGAACGATGAACGCGAAACGATGAATTGCAATTTCTGCGTATCGAATTCATCGTTTCGCGTTCCGCGTCCATCGTTTCAGCGAAGCGTTAACGATTCGTCGTGTTTCTGGATTTATCGTTATGACGGTCGACGGCGAGCGCAACCAGCCCGTCAATCACCTGCGAAAAGTCCAAGCCCGTGCCTTCCCACATTTTCGGAAAGCCTGACGAATCGGTCATTCCCGGCAGCGTGTTGATTTCGTTGACGAGCAGCGCGCCGTTGTCGTTGCGCAGAAAGAAATCGACGCGCGCCAAGCCCGAGCCGTCTATCGCCCTGAAGGCGCGAATCGCCATTTCCTGAACTTTTCTGGTCAGCTCGTCGGAAATCGGCGCGGGCACGACGAAATCGTTGTTGCCCGTTCCGGCGTATTTTTCCGTGTAATCGAGAAATTTTTTCGCTTCGTCCTTAATGATATACTCGCCCGGCAGGCTGGCGCGCGGCTCGTCGTTGCCCATCACGGCGCATTCGATTTCGCGCATATCCAGCGCTTCTTCGACGATGATTTTGCGGTCGTATCGCGCGGCAAGCTCGACCGCTTCGCGCAGGGAAATTTCATTGTCCGCGCGCGAGACGCCGACCGACGAGCCGAGATTCGCGGGCTTGACGAAACACGGGAAGCCGAGCTTTGCCTTGACCTGCTCGACCGCCGCTTCGCCCGCGCGCTCCCATTCGCTGCGCAGAAACCAGACGTAGCGGCAAAGCGGCAGACCGGCATCACGAAAAAGAGTTTTCATCACAACCTTGTCCATTCCGCACGCCGACGCCAGCACGCCGCAGCCGACATACGGAATATCAGCCATCTCGAACAGCCCTTGAATCGTGCCGTCCTCGCCGAAAGTTCCGTGCAGAACCGGAAAAACCACGTCGAGCGCCGAGGTTCTTTCTACTCCGCTCGGCGCTTCCAGACGAGTTAAGCCCTTGTAGCTCGTATCGCCCAGCAGAGCGACGGTTTCGCGCGGGTAATCGTCTATTTTCCCCTTTAAAAGCTCCTGCGTCGAAGCGGGCAGCATCGCCAGCGCCTCAGCCGGATTGAGCCATTTTCCCTCTTGCGAAATGGCAATCGGCACGACTTCATATTTGTCCTTATCAATCTTTTCTATCACGGTCTTTGCCGAGCGAACCGAGATTTCATGCTCGCCCGAACGACCGCCGAATATTACACCAATGCGAGTTTTCATAATTTCTACTGGTCTTCGGTCTTTGGTCTTTGGTCTTCGATTTTTTTTCTGCTCAATGTCGAGCTTAATTCTTTAACGAAGACCGAAGACCAAAGACCAAAGACCG
>JALZHR010000144.1 GCA_030860665.1 Acidobacteriota bacterium | reverse complement strand
CGGGCGCGAGAATTTTGCTTTCGGTTATAGTTGTAGTTTGACTGTATTTAATTTCCGCCAGCACCGGATTTTCGCCCAGCGGGTCTTTGAGGAAAACTTTTTCTTCTTCTTCGAGCGTAACCTCCCGCTCCCAGGTCGTTCTGAATTCCTGTCCGGCACGCTTGAAATCAGCCATCGTTCTGCCGATTGTCTTTGCCATCTGCGGCAGCTTTCGCGGTCCGAAAACAATAAGAGCAATCAACCCGATAAGTAATAATTCGGACGTTCCGATTGATTCCAAAATAAATAGATACAACTTCTTAACCCTCTCAAAACTTACGCCGACAATCTATGCTTTAAAATTCAGATTAAAATCATCATCCGGCTTTTAAAGCATAAACTATTGCAAATACTACATTTATATTAATCCACTTCTATCAAAAAGTCACCCGCTGAATCTACTCTGCCGATAATCGCAGCATTTTCGATTTCATTAATAAAGCGCTGCGCCTTTGCCTCTTCCAGACTGATTAATAAACCGCCCGCCGTCTGCGGGTCAAATAAAGCGCTTTGCATCTGCGACGAGACGCTTTCCGAGAATCTGACGGTTTCGCCGACGTAGGCGCGGTTATTTCTATCGCCTCTGGTCAGCATTTTTTGATTGATAAGCTCAATCACATCAGGCAGAAGCGGAACTTTCGCCGAATCAATCTTGAATGTAACATCGCTCGCCTTTGCCATCTCGAAGGCGTGACCGAGCAATCCGAAGCCGGTTATATCCGTGCAGCCATTTGCGCCGACCTGCTGCATAATATCAGATGCCCGAGCGGCTGACGTCGTCATTGTCTTTATCGCCAGCTCGATTGTTTTTTCGGAAGCCTTCTGGAATTTAACGCCTGTGCTGATTACTCCCGTTCCGATAGGTTTTGTCAAAATCAGAACGTCGCCCGCTTTTGCTCCCGAATTTTTTATAACTTTGTCCGGGTGAATAATTCCGGTCACCGCATAGCCGAATTTGATTTCCTGATCGTCGACCGAATGTCCGCCGATGACGACTACATTTTCAGAATTCATTACCTGCTGCCCGCCAAGCAGGATTTTTCCTAAAATCTCCCAATCTCCTTTTTGCGGATAACAGACGATTGAAAGCGCGGAAATCGGTTTTCCGCCCATCGCATAAATATCGTTGAGCGAATTGACTGCCGTAATCTGCCCGTAAGTTTCCGGGTCGTCGGCGATAGGTGTAAAGAAATCAACGGTTTGCACCAGAGCTAGAGAGTCTGAAATCCGGAACACACCGGCATCGTCGGACGTTTCGAATCCTACGATTACGTCCTTTGAAAAATTCTGTGATGGAAGATTGCTCAAAACTTGAGCCAAATCGCCCGGCGCGAGCTTTGCCACTCAACCGGCGCAGGAAACCATTTCCGTTAATCTCTTATTCATTGTCATCCTTATAAACTATAAATTTATTGATTCTTGAGCAAAATCTGGTAAATTCTATCCAACTCCGATTCGCTGTAATATTCTAATTCAATTTTTCCGCCTGTTCCCTTTCCGTCCGGAATAATTCTGACCTGAGTTCCGAAATATCGTCTCAGTTTTGTTTCCGCCGCTTTGTGATTAGCATTCTGCTTTACAGTAACCTCTTTGTTTGCAACATTTGAGTTGCCTTTGGACAATCTTTTGATGGCTCGCTCGGTCTCCCTAACAGACAGAGAGAACTCAATAATATTTTTTGCTATCAGCCGCCGCGTGTCGTTATCTTCAACCATCAGCAGCGCTCTGGCGTGACCGGCTGAGATTTTTTCTTCCTCGACCAGTTTCTGCAGGTCGTCGGGCAATTTTAATAAGCGAAGAAAAGTAGTTATGATGGTCCGGTTTTTACCGACTCTGTCGGCTAACATTTCCTGAGTCAAACCGACCGTATCAATTAATTTTTTATACGCTTTTGCTTCTTCTATTGCGTTTAACTCCTGGCGCTGGATATTTTCAATCAGCGCAAGCTCTAATAATTTATCGTCGCTGACCTCTCGGACTACTGCGGGAATTTTATGTAATCCGGCGCGTTGAGCCGCTCGCCACCTTCTTTCTCCTGCGACAATCTGATATCTCCCGCCTCGCTTTCTGACTACAATCGGCTGGACTATGCCGTTCGAGCGAATCGACTGTGCCAACTCGTCTAAATTCGACTCCGTAAACCGCGTTCGCGGCTGTTCGGAATTAGGCTCTATTAAGTCCAGATCCAGGTCGATAAACTCTTCGTTTTCCCTCTTAACCGTTTCCTCGCCGAGCAGGGCGCTCAACCCTCTACCTAATGCCTTTCTGCTGTTCATGACTTAATATCTCCTTTGCAAGTTGTATGTAACTCTCTGCGCCTCGCGAGCGAATATCGTATAAAATAATCGGCTTGCCGTAACTGGGCGCTTCTGCGAGTCTCACGTTTCGCGGGATTACCGTTCTCAACACTTGTTGTCCGTAAAAGTCGCGCAAATCCTTTGCTACAGCCGCCGAAAGATTCGTTCTCTCGTCATACATTGTTAGTAGTAATCCCTCTATCGTCAACTGCGGATTCAGACCGCGACGAAGCCGCGCGAGCGTATCAAACAGCTCAGTAACACCTTCCAGAGCAAAATATTCACATTGAATCGGAACAAGCAATGAGTCAGCGGCGGTTAACCCGTTAAGAGTTAATAATCCTAGAGATGGCGGGCAATCAATAACTATAAAATCATAATCGTTTTTGATGTTCGCGAGTAATTCTTTGAGCTTAAACTCGCGATTATCCATATCTACCAGTTCAACTTCCGCTCCTGCAAGATTCTTATCGGCGGGTAGAACCTTTAATAACGGCAACTCCGTAGACAAGATTACATTCTCTATATTTTCATTTCCTACCAGTACGTGATAAAGCGTCTTCCTGTTTGGTAGGCGCGCCACGCCGGAGCCTGATGTAGCATTTCCCTGCGGGTCAGTATCGACCAATAATACTTTTTTTTCCTCGACCGCTAATCCTGCGGCAAGGTTTATCGACGTCGTCGTTTTACCGACCCCGCCCTTTTGATTTGCTACCGCAATAATTTTTCCCATTTAGACTCTCTTAATATAAGAAGTTGTTTCAGATAAGTTACCATATAAGCCCCTGAACTACTAGTTCAGCTCAAAATGTGGGACGTGCCACACGGTATTTGTATGTAGCACGTCCCACATTGAAGCCGATTAGATAACCTAAGTAGTCTTTCGTGACTGATTATGAGCGGTTAAATGAACCAATAATGTCGATACAGCTGCCGGCGTTAGACCATTTATACGGCGAACATCAGCGAAAGTTCGCGGTTTCGCGCGTTCCAAGCGTTCAACCATTTCGCGAGAAAGCCCGCTAATCATCTTGAATTGAAAATCGCTCGGGAGCTTTAAGTTGTCATTATGATTTAAACGCTCAGAGACAGTGTTCTGCGTTTTGATATAACCCTTGTATAGAGAATCAGCAAGAGCGGATTCTAACTCGGAAATAGAGACTTCCGTTTTAACGGTCTCTGGCAGGAGTCGATAGATAAAATCCGATTTTACGCCCTGGCGCTGGGAAAGCTGCGAGAGGGTAATTGAATCGCCCAAATCCGTCCCTAAAACCTGTGTAATCGATGCGTATTCTATACTTGACCTCTTAAAACGCGTGTTATCCAGCGAATTTCGCAAAACAGCGATTCTGTCGCGTTTTTTATTAAATCTTTCCCAGTCGGAATCGCCGATTAAGCCTAAATCGCGTCCTTTTGACATTAATCTCTGGTCGGCGTTATCGTGGCGCAATGTCAGCCGAGATTCGGCGCGAGAAGTGAAAATCCTGTAAGGCTCGTCAACTCCGTGTTGCAGAAGATCGTCAACGAGGACACCGATATAAGCCTCATCCCGACGAAGTCTAAAGGCTTCGCGTTTTGAAATTTGCAGCGCAGCGTTAATGCCTGCCATTAATCCCTGACACGCTGCTTCCTCGTAGCCGGTAGTGCCATTAATTTGTCCGGCAAAGAAAAGTCCTTTTATTAAGGTGGTTTCCAGTGTCGGCTGAAGTTGCCGAGGGTCTACAAAGTCGTACTCGATGGCATAACCAGGTCGAATTATTCTCACTTCTTCAAAACCCGGGATCATTTTCAGCAAATCTTGCTGAAGGTCTGCGGGAAGCGAAGTCGAAAATCCGTTAAGGTATACTTCATTTGTATAATGCCCTTCCGGCTCAAGAAATAGCTGGTGTCGGTCTTTATCGGCAAATTTAATAACCTTGTCTTCAATCGAGGGACAGTATCTCGGACCAATACCTTTAATTTTACCCGAATAAAGCGGAGATTGATGCAGATTATCGCGAATCTTTTGATGCACATTCTCGCCTGTATAGCCTATATGACAAATTATTTGCGGCTGTTCTATTTTATCCGTCGCAAATGAGAAAGGAACGGGCTTCTCGTCAGCCGGCTGCGGCTCGAAGGCATCCCAATCTATTGTCCTGCCGTCCAGTCTCGGAGGCGTTCCGGTTTTCAGACGTCCGACAGGAAATCCGAGTCTTTGTAAACTTTCTGAAAGTTCGATAGAAGCCGGCTCGCCGGCGCGACCCGCGGAAAATGTCCGGCGTCCCGTATGAATAACTCCGTTCAAAAAAGTTCCGGCGGCTAATATTACAGACTTAGCGCCGAAGCGCCGGGTATCCTGCAGCTCGACTCCGATAATCCGATTATTTTCGGTCAGCAAATCAATAACGATGCCCTGACGGAGATGGAGATTCGATGTAGCTTCCAGAACTCTGCGCATTTCGGTTCTGTACAAACTCCTGTCCGCCTGTGCACGCGGACTCTGAACGGCGGGACCGCGCGAACGATTAAGCAAGCGAAATTGAATACCCGTCCGATCGATAACACGCCCCATAATGCCGCCGAGTGCGTCGATTTCGCGGACAATATGTCCTTTGGCAATGCCGCCGATGGCAGGATTACAGGACATTTGCCCAATCAAATCAAGGTTTATCGTTACAAGTGCCGTCTCAGCACCCAACCTCGCCGAGGCAGAAGCAGCTTCACAGCCTGCGTGACCAGCGCCGATTACTATTACGTCAAAAACTTCATCAAATCCCATAACTTCCCTATTATGAATCATTTACCAATACAAAAGGTAGAAAATATCCGAGTCAGCATATCTTCGGTTGTAGTTTCGCCTGTAATCTGCCCGAGGAGGCGGAGAGCGTTATGCAGCCCGACCAGAACAATTTCTTCGCTGGCATTTTCCTCTAACAAAACACAGGACTGTTGGATTTCAGATTCAGCTCGAACCAGCAAATCATTATGACGCGCATCTGAAATGAGAAAACTTTTATTCTCAACATCCTGTCCGGAAAACGGCGCAAGCATAGCTTTTTTCAATGCTCCGATGCCTTCGCCAGTTTTTGCAGAAGTCAAAACATATTTTGATTTATCGGACTGAAAATCAGAACTTATTCCGCCGCCGTTCAAATCCACTTTATTTACCGCAATAATATGATTTAAATCCTTAACTTCGTCCAGAACCCGATAATCATCAGTATTCAATTCTTCCGAACTATCTAAAACCACAATAATTAAATCGGCATCGGACAGTGTTCCCTTCGTCCGTTTAACACCGATACTTTCAACCGCGTCCGAAGTTTCGCGAAGCCCGGCAGTATCAATCAATGAAACGGGTATTCCGTCAACACTCAGGCTCTCGTGCAGACTGTCGCGCGTCGTGCCGGGTATATCGGTCACAATTGCTCTTTCATAACCAATTAAATTATTGAAAAGGCTCGACTTACCGACATTGGGGCGTCCTACTAAGGCGACTTTTATACCTTCTCTGAGCAGCCTTCCGGCTTCAAAGGTAGAAGCCATCCTGGCAATTTTTCGCGCAATTTCGTGCAGCTTTATTTTAATGTTTTCCGCCTGAAATGCTGGCAAATCGTCTTCGACAAATTCGAGCGTCGATTCCAGAACGACTATAACATTCAACAAGTCATCTTTTAGAGGTTGCAATTGCCCGGACAGTTCGCCGCGAAGTTGGCGTATGGCTTGACGCGCGGAGGCGATTGTCCGCGCCTCAATCAAATCCCTGATGGCTTCGGCTTGGCTCAGATTCATTTGCCCGTTTGAAAGGGCTCGCAGCGAAAACTCGCCCGCTTCAGCCATTCTCGCGTCGAGCTTCAGGCAGGCATCGATAATCTGCCGGATTATAACGGGCGCGCCGTGACAGCTGATTTCGACGACGTCTTCGCCTGTAAACGAATGCGGGTTTCTGAAGTAAGTAATAATAACTTCATCGATTAAATCGCCCGTGGAAGTGTCGTAAATTTTTCTGAGGGTGGCGAAGCGAGACTGAGGCGAAAAATCTTCGCGGCGGATAAGCTTTCTTGCGATATTAAGCGCATCATCGCCGCTCAGACGAATAACGGCGATACCGCTTCGTCCGAGAGGTGTGGCTAATGCGACAATCGTATCCATAAATTATAAAAAAAAGGCAAAGGGAAAAGATTTCCTTCGCCTCAAACAGAAAAAAATCGTTTTCCCGAAATCTATTTCAGCTGCACTCTAAGCCGCCGGTCTTTGCCTTCGCCGACTGATTCGGTGGTTAAATCCGCCTCGCTTTGCAGAGTCAAATGAATGACGCGTCTTTCGGTCGAATTTAACTTGCCGAAAGTAAACGGGTTACCGGATTTCCGCACGTTCTGCGCGGCAAATCGCGCCATCGCCTGCAGCTCCGCTTTGCGGGTTTGCCGGAAACCGTCGGCATCACAGATAAATCGCTCGGTGCGCTCGATATCTTTGCCGAAAATCTGAAACAGCAAAACTTCAAGCGCATCAAGCAGTTCACCGCTTTCATTCAGCAGAAACGGAACGTCCTCGCCGGTTAAGTCGAAATAATAGCCTTCATCGACCTTTTCCGATGAAACATTCAGGTTAAAGCGAAAATCTTTTAAAATTTCAACCAAAAATTCTTTGGCGTTGTCCTGTATCTCAGTCATTTTTACGATGTCGAAAATTTCGGTTTAGCTTTTTTTGAAACAACCTCGACGACTTGTTCTTCCTTCGGCGGCTCGTTCGTCTTATTCATACGGTTAATAATAAACTGCTGAACAAAGCTCACGATATTGCCGAAAAACCAGTAAAGCAGAAGTCCCGCCGGCGCGCCCCACATCACCCAGAGCATCATCAGCGGCATCACATACATCATCATTTTCTGCTGCATCTGCTGTTCGGGCGTGACAGCCGGAGCGGTCGGCGTTAAAACCATCGAGCCTGCCATCGAAGCCGCGAAAAGAAATTCGAGCAAATGCCACGGGTCGCCCGCCGAAAGGTCGGGCAACCACAAGAAGGATGCCTGGCGAAAATCGAGCGAAATCGTCACGGCGACGTAAAGCGCAATAAACAGAGGCATTTGCAGAAGCAGCGGAAGACAGCCGCCGATAGGGACAGCGCCCTTCATCATTTTCAGTTGTTCCATCTGGGCTTCGCGCATACGCGGGTCATCCATCGGAACGCCTTTTTTCTGCAAATCCTTCAGGCGGTCTTGTATCTCCTTCATTTTCGGCGCGTTAGCCTGTGCTTTTTTGAAGGATTTCGATTGATACCAGCGAATCGGGAAAAACAGCGAATAGAAAATCAGCGTAAAAATGATTATCGCCGTGCCGTAATTGCCGACAAAACCGTAGATGAAATTCAGCGCCCGCAAAAGCGGAATCGCAATCGGTCTGGTAATCGGCTCCAGATAACCGAAATTGATTAACTCTTCGATGTCGATTGTTCTGCCGGCTCCGGCGGTCAGACTTTGATTGTATTGCGCCAGCGTAAAGTAATCCTTCGAGCCGGTATAAACTCTCGTTACCGAGCCGTCGGTCGTTACCGGAACGTAAGCGGAAATCAGATGTTTGGTCAATTTTGTCGACGGGCTGCGCGTAATCCACGCGATAATGCCGTCGTAGAAAGGCTCGGTCTGAATTTCATATCTTGAGGCTCGATACTCAAGCCCTTGAAGCGGCTGCGCCGGAATCGCCGCCATCGCAAAATAGGTGTCGCCGACCCCAGCCCAATCTACCGCGCCTTCAAAAGGCTTTACGGCTTGATTATTGACATAAGTAAAAGCCGTTCCGTAATAACGCTGAACCGAGCCTTTTACATCACCGACCGCCTCAGGCTCGATATGATAATAATTATGGTGAATGATTCCCTGGTCGCCGATGCTCGAGCCGATTAAAAGCTTTGCGTCCGGAATCGACTGCCCGTTACGCGCGGCTTTAATCGCCAGGTCGGTCACGTAGCTGTCGGCACGAAAAACAAAGCTTTTTGTAACTTCCAAGCCATTTTCGCCTCTCAGGACAAAGTCGATTTGCCGCGATTCCGAACCATTCAGTTGAATCGTGTCCTCGGCTTGCGAAACCTGATAATTTCTCTCGTTCAGAAAAGAGTCCAGATTCTGGTCGCCGGTCACAAGGCGAAAGGGAATTTCGCGCGGATTGCGGCTTAAGCCTTCCGGCGAAATCAGTTCCAGCGGCTTCGGGTCGGCTTTGGTAGAATCATTGGCGAAAAGAATCTTTTCGTGCTGGTCGTGAACGTTTTTAATCAAAATCCAGCTGGTCGCGACCGCACCTTTTGCATCAAGTTTTACTTCGTAAAGCGGTGATTTGATTGTTATAACCCGGTTCGGAACGTTGTCGGGAACATTGACAACCGCGGCAGGCGCGGGTTGAGCAGGCTGTTGCGCATTTCCCGGCGCGGGCGTGTTGGTCACCGCCACGTTTGCCGCCGTGTTGGCATTATCTTTCGGCTTCTCCGGGGCGAAAAAATAGCTCCAGACCGTCAGCACGAGCAGCGAAAGCACCGCCGCCACGAGAAATCTCTGTTGAACTGATTGTTTATTATCTGACATCTTTAAATTTTCGATTTTAGATTTTAGATTGCCGATTGGATAAGGAATAAATTAAATAAATCCGATTCCAAAAATCGAAAATCGGCAATCTAAAATCTAAAATCATTTCACCGGGTCGTAACCGCCTTTACAAAATGGTTGACAACGTAAGATACGTTTTACGCTCAGCCAGGTTCCGTGAAATGCGCCGTATTTTTCGACCGCCTGCATCGCGTATTCCGAGCAGGTCGGCGTAAAACGGCAGGCAGGCGGCAAAAAAGGCGACAGCAACGCCTTGTAAAGCCTCAAAAAATTCAAAAACAAAAACTTCATCGCTTTTGAACCTCAATCGCCGACGGCAGCGTTTCTTTCGCCCTTTCTGTTGTTTAATTCCGATTCACTGTTTTTAACCGTTTCGATAATCTGCCGGAAATCCTCCAGAGGCTTTTCGAGCTTGACGTGCAAAAGCCTGCGCCGCGCGTTCAAAACCCAATCGTATCTGCCTTTCAGCTCGTCGAGTTCGGCGCGGCTCAGGCGAAACGCTTCGCGCAAAAGGCGCTTGGCGCGATTTCGCTCGAAAGCCTTGCCGATTCCTTTCTTCGATGCCGTAATCCCGAGTTTATGCGATTCGGTTTTTGAAGGCAAAACAAAAACAGTCATAAAACGACCGTCAAAACGTTTTCCTTCCGCGTAAACGCGGCGAAATTCGGCAGATTTCCGCAGGCGGCTGTCTTTCGACAGGCGAAAGCTTAATAGTGATGCGGCGTTAATCTCTTGCGTCCCTTTGCCCGGCGGCGCGCTAAGACGGCTCTGCCGTTTTTGGTCGCCATTCTGGCGCGGAAACCGTGCTTTTTCGCCCGGCGACGATTGTTCGGTTGATAAGTTCTCTTTGGCATATCTGTTCATCCTTTCACATAGAAGTGAAAAGGGTTAGTTTAGCGGTTTCGGGCGCTTATGTCAAAAACAGGCGAGACATTTGCAGCTTTTCGTTCACGGAAAAGTGAAACCGATTGTGATGTCGGAAACCGGAGCCTGCTGTCTCGGAATCGTTGTTATTACCGCAATCGTGGCGGTTATATTTCCGTTTCTTTACCGCGCCGAGAAACGAAAGGGAAATCTTCGGCTCGGCGACATAATCAAAAACGTTCTGAAAAAACTAACCTGATTTTCTGAAAACTCTGCGCCCTCTGATTTCGATTCCGTCTTCCGCAATCAGCTTCACCGCCTCGACGTAAAGCGTGTGCTCGTGTTCCAGAATCCGCGCCGACAGGCTTTCCGCCGTGTCTTCATCCTTCACTTCAACCGTTTTTTGCAGAATTATCGCGCCGTGGTCTAAATCGTCATCGACGAAATGAACCGTGCAGCCCGAAACCTTTACGCCGTATTCAATCGCCTGCCGCTGCGCGTTCAAGCCCGGAAACGCGGGCAGCAGGCTCGGATGAATGTTTATGATTTTATCGGGAAAAGCGCGCACGAAATCGCGCGACAAAAGCCGCATATAACCGGCGAGACAAACCAGCTCGACGTTTCGTCGTTTCAGCTCGCCGACGATTTCCGCGTCGTGTTCCTCGCGTGAACGCCCTTTTCGCTGGATGACAAGAGTCTCAATTCCACGCTCTTCTGCCCTTCGCAAGCCCTCAGCGCCCTTTTTATCGCTTAGTACGACCGCAACATCAGAGTTCGGTATTCGCCCGCTCTGAACGGCTTCGACAATCGCGACCATATTCGAGCCGCGCCCGGAAATTAAAATGCCGATTTTCATCTGAAAAATTTAAGGCAAAAGCCCACGCGGAACAATTTGGGATTTGAGATTTGGGATTTGGGATAGAGCTTCAGCTAACGGCAAATCCGAAATCCGCATTCCCAAATCCCAAATCGAAACGCGCTGGCTTCCGCCTTTTTAAGAACGCCGAAAATCCCGGATTAATAAAATTTCAGCAGTGCGTATGAATTCGCGTCGAAAATTATGTTCGTCTCTTTCGGATTCTGAACATACTGGACTTTCGTCAGCTTGGCAAACTCCTGCACGCGTGTTTTTCCTATCTGAAAATCGGGCACGGTGGTTTCGGCAATTATCCAGGGCTTGCCGTTCCACGTAAAATCCAGCTTGTTTTCATTCGGAAAATTTCCCTGCGGGACAGCCACCGTAATGTGCTGCGGGCTGTAAAGCAAAATATAATCCTCGCCGATTTGTTCGAGCAGGGAAGCGAGCAGAATCGTTTTATTGCTGCAATCAGCCGAGCGCGTCATCAGTATTTCGTCGGCGCGCTTTAAGGTTTCGCCGCCGCCGACCGCTTCGGTGTAGCTGTATTCGATTTCATTCGAGACAAATTCGACCAGTCTCTGAATTTTCTTTTCCCGGTTATCTTCGATTCCTTTCAATAATTCGCCGGTCAATCTTTGCAGCGAAGGCTCGTTCGGCTTGGCGACCATTATCCCGTGATTGGCGAAAGCGATGGGCGATTCGTGCGTCGTGCGCGACATTTCAGCCACCATCTTTCCGCCGTAAACCTGCGAATTATTGGTGAAATTTCGCATTTCTTCCAGAGTCAGCGAATAATTCACGTTCTTAAAAGGGAATTTCAGCGTCTGGTCAGGCTCGATTCTGATGTTTTCCAGCGCAGTTTTAAAGAAATAAAAATTCTCCGGCGAAACGGTCATTATATAATTGCCGAGCTTTATTTTTCCGCCTTTTTCCTCGCCGATTTCGACCTTTGCGCGGTCGGCGAAATATTTGTCCAGAAATTCTTCAAACTCCGCGCGCGAGTCGGTCTGCGGAAATGAAAAATAAACTTCCTTTTTATCCCAGACGTAACGCTGTAATCTGCCTTTGCCGAGAATCTGCTGCCTGAAATCTTCGCCCGAAAAGGTCGGCTGCGCCAGCATCATCACGGTCGAATCGCGGATTTCCTCGGCGGTTTTCTCCGCGACGGTTTTCTTTTTCGGCTTGCTGTATTCATACAGGGCGTAAACGGACGCGGAAACCGCAATTAGTGCAATAATTGCGATTATAAAAAATTTTCGATTAGGTGAGCTGTTCGATTCCGAGTTAAAAAGACTGCCTGAGGACATAAAACTCCTTTCTGATTTGTCGTAAATTGTTTGATGTTGACAGATTGCCCGGCGATTGCCGCTTGAAAATTAATATTTTGTCTGTTCTTTAGTTTTTGTCAAATTCAGCCGCAAATTTTCAGATAATGGAAACTTCCTTATTTCCCTCGACCACGCGCCCGATTTCATTACAAATCTCGCCCAAATTTTCAAAATGATTCTTCAGAGCCTGTGCGTCTTCTTCCGCGCAAATCACGACCATTCCGACGCCCATATTAAACGTGCGAAACATCTCGCGGTCTTCGACATTGCCGATTTTCTGCATCAAGCCGAAAATCGGCAGTTCTTCCCACGTTCCGCGCCGGATTTCGACCGCGACGTTTTCCGGCAGAATACGCGGAATATTTTCCAGCAGACCGCCGCCGGTGACGTGCGCCAAGCCTTTGATTTTTCCCGAATCGAGCAAGCCCGAAAGCGCGGGCAGATAGCTTTTGTGCGGTTCGAGCAAAACGTCGTCCAGCGTCGTGTGCATTTCCGGCAAAACGCTGGAAATGCTGTAGTTGCCCGTTTCAAACAAGAGCTTTCGCGCCAGCGAATAGCCGTTCGTGTGCAAGCCGTTGGAAGGCAATCCGAAAACGACGTCGCCCGCCGCGATGTTTTTTCCGTCGATGACTTTCGCCTTATCGACCACGCCGACGATAAAGCCCGCCAAATCGTATTCGCCCGCCGAATACATCGAAGGCATCTCCGCCGTTTCGCCGCCGAGCAGCACGCAGCCGTTTTCGCGGCAAGCCTTCGCCATTCCTTCGACGACCGCCGCCGTCACGTCCGGCTCGAGCCGCCCGGTAGCGAAATAATCGAGAAAAAACAAGGGGCGCGCGC
>JALZHR010000388.1 GCA_030860665.1 Acidobacteriota bacterium | reverse complement strand
GTGTGGCGGAAGGCAGCAAGTGGCCCCCGCAGGTCGTGGTGCTCACTTACAACGGCGGTGGAGGTCCCACGCTGGGGTTGGTGGGCAAGGGTGTCACGTTCGACACGGGCGGCATCTCCATCAAGCCCGCCGTAGGAATGGACGCGATGAAATACGATATGACCGGCGGCGGAACGGTTATCGGAACGATGCGCGCCATCGGTCTGCTGAAGCCGACGGTTCCGGTTCTCGGCATCGTCGCGGCGGTCGAAAATATGCCGGACGGAAAAGCCACGCGCCCGTCCGACGTGGTGACGGCGATGACCGGCAAGACGGTCGAGATTTTAAATACCGACGCCGAGGGTCGCCTGATTTTAGCCGACGCCGTCGCCTACGCCGAGCAGCAGGGCGCAACCCGCATCGTCGATATGGCGACGCTGACCGGCGCGGTGATTATCGCGCTCGGCGACCACAACACCGCCGTTCTCGGCAACGACGAGGAGCTCGTGCGGGAAATCATCGACTGCGGCAAGGAAGTCGGCGAAAATTTCTGGCAGCTCCCAATCGGCAAGGAATACAGCCGCGCGATTAAATCCGACATCGCCGACATCAAAAACATCGGCGGCGGGCGCAAAGCCGGAACGATTATCGGCGCGGTTTTCATCCAGGAATTCGTCGATAAAGCGAAATGGGCGCACCTCGACATCGCCGGAACGGCTTGGGCTGACGACACCAAGCCGCATCAATCGAAAGGTCCGACCGGCGTCGCGATTCGCACGCTGCTCAGAATGATTGAAAAATCGCAGTAGGTTTTTGCCGCAGGCACAGAAGAAAAATCAGCCGCGGATTTTCGCGGACGACGCGGATTAAATCAATTTATTTTTTATCCGCGTCATCCGCGTAAATCCGCGGCTGATTTTCTTAATAATCTTTGTGTTCCTTGTGTCTTTGTGGTGAAATATCTTCCCGGCGCGTTAAATCGGCGTTGACATCCGACCGCAAAATCAGCACAATCCAACCGTCAATCTGCGGTTGCGAGATATGTCTTTCAAATCTGCTTTAAAATTTTCGCCGCGAAATTTTTTCAACCTTCTGATTGTGGTCGGGATTTTTCTGCTCGCAGGCGGCGGCTGCGTGCTGCAATCCGTGAAAAACGAGAACCAGAGCAAACCGCCTGAGCCGCCTCCGCCGCAAGCCAACGCGACCAAGCCGGCGGCGACCGCGATTGCCGCCGACAGAAAAGACAAGCAGGAAGACGTCGGCGATTTTATCGTCGAGCATAAGGGCGTAAAAAACGCGCGCTACGCCGAGCTAGACCGCAAGGTCAAAGAAGAAAAACTGCTGGAAAAGGCGGCTGACACGCTCAGCCGCTCGCTGATTCTGCCGCACGATATTTTCCTGCGCACGAAAGACTGCGGCGGCGAGGTCAACGCGCATTACGATTCCGCCGACCGCTCGATAACGGTTTGCTACGAATTGATGGAGCATTTCCACAAGCTTTTTCGCGGCGACGGCAGCAGCGAAGCCGAGGCGGACGAAAAAATGTTCGACGCGGCGCGCTTCGCCTTTCTGCACGAGCTTGGACACGCCTTGATTGACGCTTACCGGCTGCCGATTACCGGCAGCGAAGAAGATGCCGCCGACCGCTGTTCGAGTTATATCTGCCTGGAGGAAATGGGTGAGGACGGAATCCGCGCAGTGCTTGCCGCCGCCGATGCTTTTCACATCGAATCGAAACAGAGCAGCCCGACCGGAAAAGATTTTTCCGGCGAGCATCTTTTGCAGCAGCAGCGTTTTTATAATACTTTATGTATGATTTACGGCTCGAACACGACGAAATATAGTTATTTCGTCAGCCGCGATTATCTGCCCGAAGCGCGCGCGGCGCGCTGTCCGAACGAATACGAGCGAATGGCGCAAAGCTGGAGCGAGCTTTTGCAAAAATGGCGCAAGGATTAGCGGCAAAAATCGCCGGTTGCAAACGTCTCGAAAACAGGTATAGTGGCAGCAGCTAATTTTCATTTCAACAGCTAATTAAAAAGGAAAGAATTATGAAGAACTTTGTAGGCAAGCTTTTTGTCGGCAGAAACAGTAAGTTTAACGTTCTGCTCGTTTTATGTTTATTCGCTTTCGTCGGTCTGGGTTGTTTCGGCAGCGGCAGGGGCAACAAGGACGCGAAACCGATTCCGGCGGCGTTTCTGGGCGACTGGCAGGGACAGGACGGCTCGACGCTTTCGATTCGCGGCGACGGCACGGGCGATTATCGCTCGGGCGGCAAAAAGGTCGAAGGCGGCACGGCTGAAGTCAACGAATCCGACCGCACCATCAGCATCACGTTTTTCGGCATCGGCGAAACGCTGAAAATCGACTCGCCGCCGCAGGGCGACACGATGAAGCTGAACGGCATCACGTACAAGCGCAGAGGCGGTTCCGGCTTAGCCGATACGGATTCGTCCGATAAGTCGTCGAATAAATCAAACGATTCGACCAGAAAAAACACTTCGACGTCAACGACCAAAGCCAACGCGGCGAAATACGAAGTGCCGGGCGACGAGGAAATGCAGGAAATGACGCGCACGGCGCTGCTGGATTTCAACACTGCCGTGCAGGACGGCGATTTTACCGATTTTCACTCGACCATCTCGAAAACGTGGCAGAAACAAACCACGCCCGAAAGATTTAACTCGGCTTTCAGCGAATTTATCTCGAAAAAGGTCGATATCAGCAGCGTCAGCTCGACCGACGCGGAATTTACGTCGAACGACGTCGAAACCGAGGGCGGCATGAAAAAGCTGATTGCCAGAGGCTGTTACGACGTCAGCCCGCGCCCGGTCAAATTCGTTCTGAAATGGATTCCCGAAGGAAAAGAGTGGAAACTGTTCGGCATCGAGGTCGATACGACCAGCAGTGCCTGCTAAAAAAACGTAAATTTTAATTCCCGATTCGGAACAAGGGCAGCCTGAAAACGGCTGCCTTTGCTTTTTTTCGGTCGGAAAGATAAACTTTCTCCGACTTTTTTCGACAATTCAAATTTTTCAGGAATAGAGGTTTCGATATATGCGAGTTTCAGTGAAAACATTATCCGGAAATTACGGCACAGCCTTTGTTCGCCGCAGCTTCACGTTAAAATTTTTACCAAATCAAAACCGAAGGAAACTGATGTCAAAATTATGCCTGATTACGGCTCTGATTGTTTCCGGACTCAGCGCCGCGGCGGCGGGCTTTTCTGCTCAGGGAAGCGGCTCTTATCAAGCCGGAGCCGAAAACCTCGGCTTGCCAATGCCGACGCCCGCCCGCGCAGCAAGAGCGGGCGCGGCGAAAAGAGCCGACGCGTCGAAATACGAAGTGCCGGGCGGCGAGGAAATGCTGGAAATGACGCGCACGGTTTTACTGGATTTTAACGACGCCGTTCAGACGGGCGACTTTGCCGACTTTCGTTCAAAGACCGCCGCGGCGTGGCAAAAACAAACCACGACCGAATTGTTTAACCAGGTCTTTGGCGAATTTATCTCGAAAAAGGTCGATATCAGCGAGATAGATTCGAGCAAGCCCGTTTATCAGTCTAAACCGTCGGTCGAAACCGAGGGCGGCATGAAAAAGCTGATTGCTCGGGGTTGCTATGACGTCAGCCCGCGCCCTGTCAAGTTCATTTTGAAATGGATTCCGCAAGGAAAAGAATGGAAGCTGTTCGGCATCGAAGTCGATACGACCGTTTCCAGTTGTTAGGCGAAAATCTCAACCTGCGATTTGCAGAGGCGGTCGGAAATCCGGCTGCCTTTGCTTTTTACGTATCGGGAAGATAAACTTTTTTCAGATTTTTTCTACAATTCAATTTATTCAAACAAATCAGCTTATGAAAATTCACGAATATCAGGGCAAGGAATTATTAAAGAATTACGGCGTCAGCG
>JALZHR010000381.1 GCA_030860665.1 Acidobacteriota bacterium | reverse complement strand
TAAATCTTCCGGCACGATCGCCGAGGCGAATTCTGTTTTCAATTTTTCGGTCGTTTCCTCGCCGATTTGCAAGCCGCGATGGCGGCGAATATGGTTTGCCACCGCGAGATTTATCTCGTTGCTGCCGATGCGCTCGGCGCGCGCGTGGACGACGTTTCCCTTGGCGACAATGGCGATGTTGGTCGTGCTCGCGCCGAGGTCGACGACCGCCGAAGCGCGCTTGTCGCGCGGAGAGACGCCCGCGCCGAAAGCCGCCGCCAAGCCCTCTTCCATCATAAAGACTTTGCCGATGTGCGATTCTTCAGCCGCGTGCATCAGGGCGCGCTGCTCGACGTGCGTCACTTCCGAAAGCATACTCATCACGGCTTGGGTGGAAACCTGCGAGCCGCCGGATTTCGATTTTTTGACGAAATAGGCGAGCATTTTTTTCGTGCGCTCGAAATCCGCGACCACGCCGCCGCTCAAAGGCGCTATAACCACCACGTCGCGACCTTCGCGTCCCTGCATATCGGCGGCTTCCTGCCCGTAGGCGACGATTTCTTCGGTCAGCTCGTTGACGGCGACCAGCGACGGCTCGTCCAAGACAATATCCCGCCCTTTCACGGCAATTATCGTGCTGGCGGTTCCCATATCGATCGCCATCGAATCCGTGACCAAATTTCTGAGTGATGCTATTCCCTTCATAGAGGTTTCCCTAATTAAAACTAAATTCGCAATCACTGAAATCTTCTACTACTTTTTCGGGAGAGATTGCTCGAAGAATTTTCCAGTTCGCATATTCTAACTCAACTCCATTTTACTTCAAACAGCGAGACGGGCTGTAAGCGATTTTTTACCTGCAAAGGCTCCTGCGCCCGCAGGGAAACCGGCTCGCTGCAAGCCCTGGCGGTCGCCTCGCTGATTAAAATCTGTCCCGCCTGCGCGCTTGATTCGAGCCTTGAAGCCAGATTGACCGTGTCGCCGATTGCTGTGTATTCGCTCCGTTTGTCCGAGCCGATATAGCCGACCGTCGCCACGCCCGTGTGCAGCCCGATGCCGACGCCGATTTCGCTGAAATTTTCAATTTTCAGCTCGTCGTTCAGCTCCTGGATTCGGCGCTGCATCGCCATCGCCGCGTGCAGGGCGTTTTTCGCGTCATCCGGCGTCGCGGTCGGTGCGCCGAACAGCGCCATCAAGCCGTCGCCCGTATATTTATCGAGCGTTCCGCCGTGCGCGAAAATTATCTCGCTCATCGCCGAGAAAAAGCGGTTTAAGAGCGCGACGATTCTTTCAGGGTTTTCGTGCTCGGAAATCGCCGTAAAGCCGCGAATGTCGGCAAACAAAACGGTTATCGTCTGGTTGACGCCGCCCAGACGGAAAGAATCCGGTTTTTCCAGCAGCTGGCGGACGACGTATTCGGGCATAAAACGGCTGTAGTTTGCCCGCGCCACTTCCTCGCGCGCCAGCCGTTTATGAGCCTTGACGGTTTCGACCGTGACGGCGGTTTGCGCGGCGACCGCCGTGATTAATTCCAAATCCTCGTGGCTGAACGCGGCAAACGGGTCTAAACGGTCGGCGTAAACCACGCCGTGCACGTTCGATTCGGTTATCAAAGGCGCGCAAATCGTCGAGCGAACTCCTTGCGAAACAATGCTTTCCGAGCCGGAAAACTGCTCGTCCGTGCGCGCGTCCTGCGAGAGCAGCGCGACCTTTTCGCGCATCACTTTCTGCGTAATCGTCCGCGAAATGGTCAGTTTTTCGGTTAAAGATTCCATCGTCTCGTCGCGGGCTTTTACGGCAATCGGGAGCAGGCTGTAGTCCAGAATTTTGCCGTCGACGGTTTCGTCCGCTATCAGCGCGACAACTCTTTCGGCGGGCGTTCCGCGAAAGATTAAATCCGTCGCCTTGACGAAAATTTCCTTTAAGTCAAACACCGTGCCAAGCGTTTTGCTCATCTCGTAGAGCAGCTCCAGAACCTGTGCTTTACGGCGTAGTTCCTTGATCTCCTCTGGCGTGACCAGATTTGTTTCGATTGATAAATTTGAACGTTTTCCAATAATTTCGCTAGCCGAGATTAAAAGCTGCGTGTGACCGAGCGGCTGGTCGTCGTAATTGAGCGCGGAATCGGACAGCTTTTCGGTCGGCTCGTCGCTGGTCACGCGCTCGAATTCCAGGCGGCTGCCGCCGATGGTGATGACGTCGCTGCTTTCCAGAATTTTTTCATACTGCGGCAAGCCGTTGACGAAAACGCGATTGACGCTGCGCTTCAGCTCGCCGCCGGCGTCCGTATAGCCGTCAATCAGCGTCCATTCGTTCTCGCCCGCTCTTATCTGCGCGTGACGGCGCGAGACACGCTGGTCGTTCAGAACGATGTCGTTGTCTTTCGCCCTGCCGATTGAGTAGACGGTGTTCGGAGAGAGAGTAAGCTCCCAACTTTTGCCGCCGACTTCCGTAATTTTAAGAATTCCGCCCACAGTTTTGATATTGGCAAACGGTCAATGATAAATTGAAGTATAAATAATTTACCACTTCCCGCCAGCCATTTACCACTATCTTATGATTTATTTCGACAATAATGCCACGACCGCGATTGCGCCCGAAGTCTTCGAGGCGATGAAGCCGTATCTGTGTGAATTTTACGGCAATCCTTCGTCGGCTCACACGTTCGGTCGCGATTCGCGCAAAGCCGTCGAAACCGCGCGCGAGCAGGTCGCCGCGCTCGTCGGCGCAAACTCCGCGAGCGAAATCGTTTTTACGAGCGGCGGCACGGAATCCGACAACTGGGCGGTTTTGGGCACGCTCGAAGCCGCTCCCGGAAAGCGGCACATCGTCACCACGCGCGTCGAGCACGAAGCCGTGCGCAAATTGTGCGAAAAGCTGGAAGACAAAAATTATGAAGTGACGTGGCTCGAAGTCGACGAAAACGGGTTTTTAAATTTGGACGAACTGAAAAACTCTCTGCGCGCGAAAGATACGGCAATCGTTTCCGCGATGCTGGCGAACAACGAAACCGGAATTCTATTTCCGGTCGAGGAAATCGCGCGCGTCGTCAAGGGTAATTCCGGCGCGATTTTTCACGTTGACGGCGTGAACGCGGTCGGGAAAATTCCGCTCGATTTGAAAAATACGCAGATAGATTTGTTTTCGCTTTCCGGTCACAAATTTCACGCGCCGAAAGGCGTCGGCGCGCTTTATATAAAAGAGAACGTCCGTTTGCCGTCGTTTTTCACCGGCGGCGGACAGGAAAACGCGCGCCGCGCCGGAACGGAAGCCGTTCATCAAATCGTCGGCTTGGGTAAAGCCGCCGAAATCGCCAGAGATTTTTCCGCGATGGAAAAAGTCCGCGCCCTGCGCGATAAACTGGAAGACGGAATTTTGCAGACAATTTCAAGCGCGAAACTAAACGGAACGGCTGACCGGAATTTTCGCCTGCCGAACACCTCGAACATCTCGTTTCCCAATCTGAACGGCGAAGCGATTCTGGCAAGACTCAACGATTTTGGAGTTTGCGTTTCGACCGGCTCAGCCTGCAACGCCGAAAATCACGTCGCGTCAGCCGTTCTTCAGGCATTGAATGTTCCTTATTCCGATGCGATGGGCGCGATTCGGTTTTCGCTCGGAAGATACAATAATGAAGAAGAAGTCGATTTCGTTCTGGAAAAACTGCCGCGGATTATCGCGGATTTAGGCTCTATGTCTCTGTGATTCTTTTATCGAATTTTACGCGGCGGTAAATTTCTTCCAGACTCAGGCTCAACCCGACCGATTGAAATTCAATCCGCTCGTCCAAATCGTCGTCGTTATAATAATAAGTTATCCAGCGCCCGTCCGGCTGGCGGCGATGAATTTCGAGGTGCATTTTTTCCTGCTCGATGATGACGTATTCCTGCACGCTCGGCATCTGCTGGTAAAACAACAACTTCTCGCGCCGGTCGATTTCTTTCGTCGAAGGCGAAACGACCTCGACAATCAAAATCGGCTGATTGCGAAAATAAGGATTTTCGGGATTTTCCTCACAGGAAACGAGAAGGTCTGGATAATAATAAACGTTCGGGCTGACGCGAACTTTGATGTCGCCCATAAACGGCTGACATTTTGAATCGCGCAGGTGAAAAACCAAAGATGCGTAAATGTCGCCCGCAATCAGATTATGTCTATCGCTCGTGCCAGCCATCGCATAAATTTCGCCGTAGACATATTCGTGCCTGACCGGGCTGATTTTTTCGCCTTCCAGATAATCTTCCACGCTGATTTTCGATTTTAGTTTTGCCAATCCCATATCTCAGGGTAAATTTTAAACCGAAAGCGGCAAATCGCAAACACGGAATTTTTCGCGTTAGATTTTTCGGAAGCGCAAAACTTTCCCGGCGCGCCAGACGTAATTCAGCTTGTAATTTTTCTATCTCTTTCGGAGAACAATTATGAAAAACAAAATTTATTTGCGATTTCTACTTTCGCTGACGTTAATCGTTTCGATTTTTACGGTTTCGCTGCCGCCGTCGGCTTACGCGCAAACGTCTAGCGGTGCGGGACAAACTCAGGATTCAAACGATTTAGCTCGCCAGCTTCAGGCGATTGAGGAAAAAGTCGAGGCGCGGCGCAGGGAACTCGGCATTCCGGGAATGGCGCTGGCGATTGTCCGCGACGACCAGATTATCTACGCCAAAGGTCTCGGCTACAAGGACTTTGAAAAACAAATTCCCGTGACCGCCGACACGCAGTTTGCCATCGGCTCGGCGACCAAGGCTTTTACGGCTCTTTCGATTTTAATGACGCAGGACGACGGCAAGCTGAGCCTGGACGACAGCCCGAAAAAATACCTGTCGTATTTCAAAATGAAAGACCCGGACGCGGACTCGAAAATTACCGTCCGCGATTTGCTCTCGCACTCGTCGGGCTTGAACCGCACGGATTTGGCGATGATTACCGGAAAGCTCAGCCGCGCCGAATTGATTCAGGTCGCGGGCGAGGCGAAACCGACGGCGAAGCTGCGCGAAAAATTCCAGTATCAGAACCTGATGTATGCGGCGGCGGGCGAAATCGTCGCGCAGACGCAAAAAATGCCGTGGGAAACATTCGTTCCCGAACGCATTTTCAAACCGCTCGGAATGACCAACAGCACGATGTCGATAAGCGAGATGCAGAAAGTCAAAGATTATTCCTTCGGCTACGATTACAATTTCGACACGAGGCAGACGCGGCGTCTCCCGTTTCGCGAAATCGACCAGGTCGCGCCCGCCGGTTCGATAAATTCCAGCGCGAAAGATATGGCGCAGTGGCTTCGATTCGTCCTCGGCGGCGGCGCAATCGGCGGCAAACGTCTGGTTTCCGAGAAAGGTTTTGAAGAATGGCTCAAGCCGCAGATGAAAATCGCGCCGAACGGCAAATTCAATTACGGCTTGGGCTGGTTTTTGCAGGAATGGTACGGCTTGAAAGTCGTGCAGCACGGCGGCAACATCGACGGCTTTAATGCGCTGGTCGCGATGATTCCCGAAAAGAAGCTCGGCTTTGTGATGCTGACGAACGTGACCGGCTCGCCGCTCGGCGGCGAATTGATGCCGGTTGTCTGGGAAAATATTCTGGGCAAACCGGGTGCGATGACGGGCGGCGGAGCGATTGTCGCGCCGGAAAAGGAAGCCGGAAAATACAAATTTGAAGCCGCCGGTTTCGACATCGAGGTCAAAATGGAAAACGGCAAGCTCGTCGCCGTCGTTCCCGGTCAGCCGACCTACATTCTGGAAAACGTCGGCGGGCGCAAATATAAATTGACGAACGCGCCCGCAGGATTTTTCATCACCTTCCGCGAAAAGGACGCGTATCTCGAACAGCCGCACGGCAATTACGCTCTGCCGAGAGTTTCCGGCGCGGAAATCGTCAACGCCAATGTCAATACGAATCCCGCCAATAATCCGGCGAGGGAATTAATCGGCAAATACGACGCGCCGGACGGCAAAATTTCGCTTGAGGTCAGAGAAACGGACGGCAAAATCGTGCTCGTCGTTCCCAATCAGCCGCCGTATGAGCTGCGCGTGAAGGACAAGGACGTTTTCAGCTCGCCGATTCTGCCCGACGATTATTCGGTGAAAGTCACGCGCGACGCGAGCGGCAAAATCGCGGGCATCGTTCTGGTTCAGCCCGGAGCCGAAATTCCGTTTAAATACGCGGGAAGCGGCGGCGAAAATACGCAAACGCCGAAAATATCGGTTGACGAGGTGATGTCGAAAGCCATTGCCGCGCTCGGCGGCGAGGCAAACTGGCGAAAGATTTCATCTCGCGAGATGAAATACGACCTCGACTTTGAACATCAGGGCGTGAAAGGAACGGGCACGATTTATCAGAAAGCGCCGAATCTTTTCGCCAGCGATGCGACGCTTATCGCGCTCGGCAAACCGATTGCAACCGTTTTTGAATATTTCGACGGGCGCGAGGGCGGCGATGTGACGAGCTTTTCGCCCGCCAACGCTTTCACCGGGCAGCGGCTCGAAGACGTCAAGGTCGAAAACGATTTTTACGGCTTGCTGAGCTGGAAAAACGGCTTGAAATCGGCGGAAGCGAAAGGAACGGAAAAAATCGGCGACGAGGAAGTTTACGTCGTCGTCATCCGTCCCGAAAAAGCGAGCGAGTACACTTATTTCATCTCGACGAAAACGTTTCTGCCCGTAAAAATGTCGCGCGTTATCGTGTCCAGCACTTCAAACCTGAAGCTGCCTATGTCGCAGACTTTCAGCGATTATCGCGCGGTCGACGGCGTAATGCTTCCTTACAAAACCGTGACCACGACGCCGACGATGGGCGACATCGTGAGCTACGTCAGGGAAATCAAACACAACGTCTCGATTGACGACGCGAAGTTTAAGCCGAAGAAAACGGCGACCGGCGACGGTCAGACGAAAACCGCGGGAAACTAAGCCGGAAACAGACCGGCGCAAAGCCGAATAAAAAAAGCGAAGTCCGCATACGAGCGCGGCGCGGCGCTTCGCTTTTTTTATTCGATTCACCCGTATTAATTTATTTTCTGCGGACTTCAATCAAGGGCGAGTCTTTTTCCTCGCTCGTCGCGTAAATCGCCTTGCCGTCCGCCGCGTAGGCGACCGCTTCGCCCTGCGCGCGCTTTCCGAGCTCGATTTTCTGCGGCTTCTGTTTCCAGATTTCATCGAAATTTTTCGCCTGTTTGGGCAAAACCATTTCGTAAGCCGCGAAATAATCGCAGACGACGACGCGCGTGCCGTCCGGCGAAATCGAGCCGCCCGTCAGAAGCCCGTTCGGAATGGCTGGAACGGTGAAATCCGTGATTTTTTCGAGCGTGTTCGTTTTGCCCGAATCGGCTCCGGCTTTGAGCTTATAAACGGCTGACGCGCCGCTCATACGCTTTGACAGAACGTAAATATCGCCCGTCGCCGGGTGAACCATCAAAGTTTCGGCGTCGTGCCGAAAATCCGGATAATCGAATTTTATCGCTTCCGCCGCTTCGGTCGAGAGCGGATTTTTTTTGCTCGAATCGGTCGCGCCCGTCACCTGCGGCTCTCTGACTTTGTAGATGATGAATTCGCCGCGAGCGCGCGCGTTGTTGCCGATTTCGCCGATATACAGGAAACATTCGCCCGCGCCGGAAGTCTCCCTGCGAATCGCTATGTCTTCCCAATCGGTATTTTTCGCGCCGCTGACGCGGAAAGTGGCGAGTTTTTTTCCGGTTTTGTCGAGCGCAAAGATTAAAGGGTCATTGCCCGAATCGTTGTGCGTCCATAAAACGTCGGGCTGGCACGGCGAATTTGCCAAGCCGCTGCTTTCGGAAATTTCTTTGGAATCGATTGTGCCGACGACTTTCGGCTCTCTGTAATCGGCTGATTTCTGAGCGCCCGAATTATTCCTGTTGTCGTTTGCTTTCGAGCCGTTCGAGGAAATCGAAAGACACGCGGAAAAAAACAGGCAAATTGCGCCGAAGCAAATGACAGACGCGCAGATTTTGGGTATATTTCTTTTCAACATACTTCGTCAAACGATTATAACGCCGATTCGTTTTTCAAGTTTCAGAAAACTTTATAAATCTTTTTTTCGTAAACTCAAACTGACTGAATGCTGGTTGGAACTGAATGGATAATTGACGCCTTCGATTGCGACGCGGAAAAGCTGCGCGACGTGGCGGCGCTGCGCCGGATTTTTTCGCTCGTCGTCGGTGATTTACAGTTAAAAGTCATCGACGAGGTCTGGCATCAGTTTCCCGGCGAGGGCGGCGTCACGGGCTTTAATCTTTTGAGCGAATCGCATCTGGCGTGTCACACCTATCCCGAATACCGGACGGCGACTTTTAATTTATATTGCTGCCGCACGCGTCCCGAATGGAACTGGACGGAAAATCTGAACGAAATGCTCGGCGCCGGAAACGTAAAGATTCAAAAAGTCGAGCGCGGCGAATTTCAATCCGAAACCCCGAATCCGAAATCCAAAATCGCCGGAGGTGAAGCAGCTTGAGCGTTCTGAAAGCGAATTGTCCGTCGTGCGCCGCGCCGATTGAATTTAAAGCCGGTTCGACGATTGTTCTGGTTTGCCCTTACTGCCGCTCGGCGGTGGCGCGAACCGACCGCGCGCTGGCGGATTTGGGGAAAGTCGCCGAGATTGTCGATTCGCAGTCGCCGCTGCGGCTGGGCTTGCGCGGGGAATGGCGCGGACATCGCTTTGAATTGACCGGGCGCGCGCAGCTTCGCCACGAGCTTGGCGGCTTCTGGGACGAATGGTACGCGACCTTCTCGAACGGCTGGGTGGGCTGGCTCGCCGAGGCGCAGGGCAAGTTTTATCTGACTTTTTTCCAGAAACTTCCAGCGGGCGCGCAGCTTCCGCCGTTTGAACGTTTGCAGCTCGGTCAAGCCGTGCCGCAGATTCAGAGCAAAGTTCCGCTGATGGTGACGGAAAAGGGCACGGCGACTTCCGTTGCGGCGGAAGGCGAAATCCCGTATCAGCTCGTGCCGAACGAGCGCAGCAATTACGCGGATTTGGCGGGCGCAAATAATGCTTTCGGCACGATTGATTACGGGATGAACCCGCCGCTCGCCTTCGTCGGCGAGCAGGTTTCGCTGGCTGACATCGGCTTGGCGAACGTGCGCCCTGCCGAGCGCGAAGCGCGCCGCGTCGCCTCGGCGGCGATGGGCTGCCCGAACTGCGGCGGACCTTTAAACCTCGTTGCGCCCGACAAATCCGAACGCGTCACCTGCCCGAACTGCGATTCGCTGCTCGAAGTCAACCGGGGAAATTTGCGCTGGCTGAACGCGCTGAAGCCTTCGCCCGACGAGCATAAATTCGATTTGGAAATCGGGCTGAAAGGCGCGTTTAAGGACGGCGCGGAGATGACGATTATCGGCGCGGTCGTCCGCAGCGTGACCATCGAAGGCATCCAGTATTTCTGGCACGAATACC
>JALZHR010000364.1 GCA_030860665.1 Acidobacteriota bacterium | reverse complement strand
GGTATTTCGCGTTCAGAACGTTGTGCTTGATGCCTATACGAGCGAGCATTCCCGCCACTCTCTCGGAGTTTTCGACCGAGACCGTGCCGACCAGAACCGGCTGACCTTTCTCGTGTTTTTCCTTGATTTCATCGACCACCGCGTCCCATTTTTCGGGCAGCGTGCGGTAAATCATATCCGAATGGTCTTTGCGAATCATCGCGCGGTTGGTCGGGATGACGATGACGTCCAAGCCGTAAACCGTGCCGAATTCTTCGGCTTCCGTCTCAGCCGTTCCGGTCATACCGGAGAGCTTTTCATACATTCGGAAATAATTTTGCAAAGTGATGGTCGCCAGCGTCTGGTTTTCGCGCTCGATATTGACGCCTTCTTTAGCTTCGACCGCCTGGTGCAAGCCGTCAGACCAGCGGCGTCCCTGCATTAAGCGTCCGGTGAAATCGTCCACGATGATGACCTCGCCTTCCTGCACGACGTAATGATGGTCAACTTTGTAAAGCGTGTGCGCTTTCAAAGCCTGCTCGACGCAGTGCAGCAAATCCATATTCGCCGGGTCGTAAAGATTCGAGACGCCCAAAAGTTTTTCCGCTTTTTCGACGCCCTGCTCGGTCAGAACAGCCGAGTGATTTTTCTCGTCGACGAGATAATCGCCCGTCGTGACTTTCGTTTCCTCGTCCTTGTGACCTTTCACGAGACGGGGAATGATTTCGTTGGCGACGTAGTATTTGTCGGTCGCCTCGTCCGACGCGCCGGAGATAATCAAAGGCGTTCTGGCTTCGTCAATCAAAATCGAGTCGACCTCGTCGATAATCGCGAAATAATGGTCGCGCTGGACGAGCGATTCGACGTCGAACTTCATATTATCCCGAAGATAATCGAAGCCGAACTCGTTGTTCGTTCCGTAGGTGATGTCGGCGGCATACGCTTCCTTGCGCTCGTAATCGTCCATATCGTTCTGGATGCAGCCGACCGTCAAGCCCAGAAACGTGTGGATTTTGCCCATCCATTCCGCGTCGCGCAGGGCGAGATAATCGTTGACCGTGACGATATGAACGCCGCGCCCGGTCAAGCCGTTCAGATAAGCGGGCAGGGTCGAAACCAGCGTTTTACCTTCGCCCGTGCGCATCTCGGAGATTTTGCCCTGGTGAAGGGCGACGCCGCCGATTAGCTGCACGTCGAAGTGACGCATCCCGGTCACGCGGCGCGACGCTTCGCGCACCAGCGCAAAGGCTTCGGGCAGAATCTCGTTCAGAATGTCCTGCTCGCGCTTGCGGCGCTCTTTGACGTCTTCGATGCCGGAAACCGCATTCCGGATTTCTTCTTTAAACTGCGCCGTTTTCGCCCTTAATTCATCGTCGGAAAGATTCTGCAGGCTCGGTTCGAGCGCGTTGATTTGCTCGACGGTCGGACGCACCTTTTTCAGAAACACGTCGCTGTTGCTGCCGAGAACTTTTTTAAAAAATTTATCTACAAAACTGTTAACAGGCATAAATTCCTCATTGATTAGCTAATGCAGAAGCAAATCGCAATTAGCTCATAAAACTGCTGATTATTAAAGCTCAGGCGAGTCGTTTTCGTTTTTCGGAAAGATTGTTTCGCTTTATACTCGCCGCCTAGTTTGCGTTTTTGCCGGCGAGATGCGCGTCGATTGAGCCGCGCGGCAGGCGCGTGACGATGAAAATCTGGTTGTTTTCGGAACGAACTTGTGTATTCGTTAAAATCAGACTGCCGGCGATAGGTTTTTCGGCTTTCGGAGATTTAGCGTATTCAATTATCCGGCGGTAGGATTCTGCAAACGCAACGCCCTTGCCGGGGTCGCTGAAAATTGTGCCGCGGGTAATTGTAATGTGGTCTTTATCAACCTCGACCGATTGATAAAGCTCTTTTGCCATAAGCGGCAAGTTCGGCGGGTCGAGCACCGCCGGCGTGAAAAACTCTCTATCCAGAAAGTCGAGAATCTTCTGCTCGCCGGTGGCGGCGATGATTTTCCAATCCGTAAATTTCTGTTGTAACGGAATTAATTTACCCGACATATTGACGGGTAAGGATTCTTTGCCGGCTAACCTGCTTAATTCGATTATCGGGTTCAGGTCGAAAGTAAAAACGTAGCCTTCGCCGGGCAATAAAATATTGAATTTATTAACCTCGACGCCCTTCTTTAAATCCTGCGCCGAGACCTGCGGCGTCGCGCCGCCGACCAGCACCAAGCCGAGATAGACCGACAGCGTCGTCAGAAAAACTATGGAATTGTAATTTTTTCCTTTCGTCGTCACGCTATGTTCCGTTACGTTACGTTCTATTTAGCCGATTTTATATCCTTGTTGACGCTTTCCGCCACGCCGCTGTTCGGTTTCTGGTTTTTCAGCTTTTCCTGATGCTTTTCCAGATTCTTCTTTATCATCGACGCTTTTTCTTCATTCGGAATCAGGAAATTAATGATGACGTTCTTCCCGTCGGAGGCGGGCTTCGCCTTATCCATAAGAATGGCTTCGTCCGAGCCTTCCTTTAAACCGGCATTTTTCAGATACACGTTTATCAGGCTGGAAATCGTTTCCGCGCGCTGTATCGATTCGGTTTCCGAGACGATAATCGCCTGCAAATTATCCGCGTCCTGCGAAAAAGTGATTTTTACGTTGCGACCGCCGACGTCATACAATTTCTGCAAAAGCTGCGAATCGCCGAAAGCCAGAATCGCTTCCTTGGCGACCTCGGTCATTTTTTCGTCGCTGCCCGGCTTGACGCTCATCGTCGGTTTGACCAGCTTTCCGTATTCGTCCAGCTTCGCCCTGACTTCAATCGTAAACGGCGCGTTGATGTCAACCTGATTATTCAAAATCGCTTCGCCGTATCTCGCGGCGAACTCTTCGAGCGGCTTTTTGTTGAAAATCTTCTGTTCGTCGCCGTTCGGCTTTTCGGTCTTCGGTTTATCTTCCTTATTCGCCGTCGTGTTGGCGTTCGGTTTTTTATCTTTATTCGCCTTTTCGTCGTCGAAATCCGGCAGCGTCTTCGGCGAATCGTTTTTCGGCGGTCTGATGCCGCTCGGGAATCTCTGCGTCCTGGTGCGCGGAATCTTTGCGGTTACGGTCGGGTTGCTGCCCGTGCTGCCGCCTAAAGGCGAGCTTGGCAGTCCGCCCTGAACGGCGTTCGGATTCGGCGTCGGCAGAACCTGCGGGCTGTCGAGCGTCGGCGGCGACGAGAAGGTGCCCGGAATTCCCGGAATGTAGCCGGACGGGTAAGGCATTCCGGTCGCCGGGTCGATTCCTCCCGTCATATTAGGGTCAACCGGGGGCGCGGGATTTGCCTGGCTGAAATATCCCGCCGGATAGTTAAACTGTTCGCCGACGTTGACCCACGTCACGTCCGCTTCTTCAATTTCCGTTTTGTCATAATCGCGGCTGGAAAACTCGGTGTCGGTTCCGAGCAGAACGCTGGTAACGTAAGCCGCGTCCAGAACCTGGCAGACTTTGCCGACATACGGGCTGTCGCAAGCCTTCGTGCCTAATAAATCGACCTGACTGAAAACGATGAGTCCGAATAAATGCAAAGCGGCGGCGGCACCGATGATTTTATAGATTCTCGGTGAGAGTTCCCAGCTTTTTAACTCGTAATCCTGAAAAAGTTCTTTTTCTTCCATACAGATATTTAAAACCCTTGTTCCCAGACGGCTTCTGACCTTAAGCGCTGTCTTTCTTAGACGCCTCACACCGAAAAATCGTTGTGAAGTAATTTGCTATTTTAGCATCTTTGAACGGCGATTGTCATAAATGTAAAGCGCAAAATTAAAAAGCCGGAAGTCCGAAGATAGAAGTCCGAAGATAAAAGCCCGAAGATAGGAAGATAAATTTCCACCTGCCGTCTTTTGACTTCCGGCTTCTGTTTTCTCCGATTTTCACTTTGCGTTCCGCATTTTCAAACAAAACTATTAACAATTGACAACAAAACATTTACAATTATTTTATGTCCCGTTCACCAAATGACCGACGACGGCGCGAATCGCGCATCGGCAGCCGCGATAAAGCACGTTCCAACATCGACCGCAGAAAGGAACGTGAATTTAAACGCGAACTTGCAGAAAAAAGTTCCGCCGGCGGAGCGAAAGGCGAGCCGCAATACTCGCCGCAGCAGAAACGCGCCGTCGATAATCTCTTAAGCGGCATCGGAACGCCGGAGCCGCAGCCGATAGTGCCGGACGATTTTCAAATCGAGGCGCTCGAAGCCATCGAGCATCAGGACGTGCTGGTCACTGCGCCGACCGGCAGCGGAAAAACCTGGATTGCGCGCGAGGAAATCCGCCGCCTTTTGGAAAACGGGCAACGCGCCTGGTATACGACGCCTCTAAAGGCTCTGACCAATTCCAAGTATGCGGAGTTCTCGCAGGCGTTCGGCGCGGAAAACGTCGGCATCCTGACCGGCGACCGCAAAGAGAATTGGGACGCGCCTTTAATCGTCGGAACAACGGAAATTTATCGCAATCAGCTTTTCGACGCGCTGCGTCAGGGCGAGCAGGTTGGCACGGATTTCGTCATCCTCGACGAGGCGCATTACCTGGCTGACGAAGACCGCGGGCACGTCTGGGAAGAAGCCATTATCCTGACGCCGCCGCGCATCAGGCTGCTGCTTTTGTCGGCGACCATCGGAAACGCCGACGAGTTTGCG
>JALZHR010000356.1 GCA_030860665.1 Acidobacteriota bacterium | reverse complement strand
GCGTCTACCAATTCCGCCACCTGGGCGAGCGTTTTGTATCGCTCGTTAAAAAAACTGTAAAGAACTATCGGTTATTGGCGTTCGCCGCGTTCGAGTTCGCGCCCGCTTCGGTCTGGCTGACGTTCGTGTTTTGAACCGCCGCGTTGACGTTCGCCGGGTTGTTGTCGCCGCCTGAGTTGTTGGCGTTGTTGTTCAGCAAATTCTGCTGCGGGTCAATCACGGGCGATTGCGGTGACTGAGCGTCAGCCGGGGACGTAGTCGACGCCGGAGTCTCGCCGACGGTTTGCAGAACCGAGATGTTTCCGGTAATCGCGGGCATCGCCAGCAGCAGAGCCGAGACGAAGAACATAACCGCCGCGCCGATTGTGATTTTCGACAAAATCGTCTGCGTTCCGCGCGGACCGAAAGCCGAGCTGGAAATATTGCTGGTAAACAGAGCGCCCGCGTCCGTTTTGCCCGGCTGCAAGAGCACGGTGGCAATCAGAACGATGCAGGAAATAAAAAATAATGCGTAAAGTAAATAAGCTAACATTTTAAAAACAGTGATAAGCGACAGGTGATAGATGACAGGTGAATTTTCTTCCTTATCACCTATTACATATCACTTTTCCCTATTCACTTCCTTTGTAATTCACAATCCGGGCGAAGCTTTCGGCTTCGAGGCTCGCTCCGCCGACCAATGCGCCGTCGACGTCCGCCTGTCCCATCAAAACTTTTATATTATCAGGCTTGACCGAGCCGCCGTAAAGAATCCGCGTGTTGTCAGCCGTTTCCGCCGAGTGCGTTTCGGTCAATATCCGGCGAATAAAGCCGTGCATTTCTTGAGCCTGTTCGGGCGTGGCGGTTTTACCGGTACCAATTGCCCAAACAGGCTCGTAAGCGATTATGATACGTTCCATATCGGCAGTTGTCAAACCTGCCAAACCTTCGCGCAGCTGCCGCTCGACCACTTCAAAAAGTTTTTCCGACTCTCTTTCCCGCAGCGTTTCGCCGACGCAGACGATTGCCGTCAAATTGGCAGCCAGCGCCGCGCGCGTTTTTTTATTGACGGATTCGTCCGTTTCGCCGTAAAACTGCCGCCGCTCGGAATGACCGATAATCACGTGCGAGCAGCCGACGTCCTTGAGCATTTCGGCTGAGACTTCGCCGGTGTTCGCGCTCTGTTTTTGTTCCGGCGCGCAGTTCTGCGCCGCAACGCGGATGTTCGAGCCTTCGAGCCGGTCGGCGAGCGTTTTCAAATGAACGAAAACGGGCGCGACGACGACCTCGCAGTGATTCGCGTTTGCGACCAGCGGCTTTAAAGCCAGCGCCGTCTCGACTGCTTCGCCGAGCAGCTTATACATTTTCCAGTTTCCCGCGATGACAGGTTTTCTCATAATCTATTCAGATGATAACAAGGATTTTATAATAACCAAAAAACGGAGTTATCGGCTTTGCACCAAAAGGCGGAAGCCCGCGCGTCAGCAAGGACGCAGACGAAAGGGTAAAGGCGAAGGGCGAAAGGATAAAGTAAAGCCGATTTCCGAACTTTAGCCTTTCGCCTTTAGCCTTTACCCTTTAAAGAGCGCCCTTGCTGACGCGCGGGCTTCCGCCTCGTTTGCTTTGCGCCAAAACTGCTTAAGATTTCAGACTTTTGGGGCAAAGCCGGAATTATTTATAAATCAGCCGTTCGATTTAATCGTTATGCTGTCGTTGCCGATGATGACCTTGTCGCTGTTGACGTCGTTGCGCCAACTGGTTTTATTAATCCGCCCGAACCAGCGCGCCGCCTGGTCTGACGGCAGGCGCGTGATGGGCGATTCGCCCGCCGCGACCGCATCGCGCAGGCGCGCGCCGCCAGCCCACATCGTAAACAAGACCGGAACTTCCGTGCCCGCGTTGGCATTGACCCGCTTTGCGCCGACCGCCGCGCTGAAACCGGCGCGGACGAAATCGCCGGTGTGACTGAAGCCGTAACAGGCGGTCGAATAAAGCAGCCGCAGCTTATTTGATAAATCCAGCGCCCGTATCTCGTCCGAAAGCTCCGGCGTGTCGTAAATCGCGTCGGCGAAAACCAGTTTTCCGTCCAGCCCGTGAATCATCACCAGCACGTCAATAGCCCGAACCGAAGCGTCTTTTCCCAGACTTTCCAGCGCATCGAGAAATTTCGCTTTAGTCGCGTCCGCGCCGCACAGCTTTCGGTGTTTCCCGTAATTAATCGCCAAAAGGTCGGAAGCGACAGCGCCCGAAGCGTCGATAAACTGGTAGAGCCAGCGGACATTATCCGGCACGAAATCCTGCACGTTAATTATCGAAACCAGCGCGCGCCTGCCTTTGGTTACAGCCATAAACGTTTCTCGCCTGTTTAAATGCAAAAATATATAATCGTCAAGCGTTTCGGTTAAGAATTTTTTATTAAAGTCGTTTGAAAAGACTCGGTTCGGGCGACTTAGGTTTTAATATACAATCCGGGCGCGTAATTCGGATGAAACTGTCGGTGACCGAAGATATCGCTGAAACTGTCAACTACAGTTCTGAGAAAATTATCATCCCATTCGTGCCGATTCGTTTTCTCACGTAGACGGTGAAAACTAATCTGATTCCATTTCAAGTCATTTAAGCGATTGAGAATAATATCCTTTGCTTCTCTTCTTCTTATTTCGTCGCCGCTTCTGAGCCCGACGATGTCACCCCAGTTGTCATTCCAGCCCCAGATTATCTCCGTTCCCATTTCATCGAGTAGTTTTCTGGCTTGCTCTTCGGTTAACCCGGATTCGTCGGCGATAACTTTGGGCGTGCGAAACTTCCAGTCGGGATTATGCAGCAGAGCTACGCGGAGAAGGTCCATTTTGCGTTTCTTCCATTCTTCTAACCCCTTTTCCCTACTCAGGTTGGTGCTCAGCCAGGCAAACAGCTCATCTTTTAATTCCTCGGCGAGATTCCGAACGTTTCTTTCGGTTTGCTCGAAACATTTCAAATACTTTCTTTTCCGAAATTCTTCCGGCTGAACTTCATTCCAGACATCTTCGAGAAGCACGGGCAGAATGAAAACTCTGCTGAGTTCTCTTTCACGTTCGAGCGCCCAGGAAAGCTCTCGCTGAACCCATTCCGAAGCAGTAGCGTTTCTATCCAGAAATATTATGACAAAATCCGTCTCATCAAGTATTGCCGTTTGCAAAACCTGATGAAAATCCTCGCCGACCCGAATCTGCCGCTCGTCAAGCCAGGAGTTAACATGACTTGGCAGGTAGGACAGTACTTCACGAATCAACGCTTTATCTCTGCTGCTGTGACTAATGAATACCTTCATATATTGATTTCTAGGGTCTCGGGAATCCAGCGGCTGACAAAACCGTTACCTGTTCTCTCCGCTTTCATCGATTGATTATTCTCCAATTCGGCTTTCGCCTGCGCCAAGGCGTCTTTTTGCCTGTCACTTTATCTGACGTCGGCGGTCGGAATTTTTTTCCCTTTTCAATACACGCCGTCAGTTTGTAATCTTTCAGATTTTGCTCACAATAAATATTTATTAAAGAGCCGCGTTGACCGACAATTTTTGCCGCGATGTTAACGATTCGTGCCTGCGACGCAAATTCTACGGAATCCGAACAAATTTTATTTTTCGTTCAAAGCCGCCACGCCGGGCAGTTCGACGCCGGACAGGAATTCCAGAGTTGCGCCGCCGCCGGTTGAGATGTGCGTGATTTTTTCGTCGAGTCCGGCTTGGTTGATGGCGGCGACCGAATCGCCGCCGCCGACGATTGAGGTCGCGCCGTTTTCGGTGGCTTCGGCGACCGCCTGCGCGACGGCGATTGTGCCTTCGTCGAAGGGTTTTTCCTCGAACATTCCCATCGGTCCGTTCCAGACGATGGTTTTCGCGCCTTCGAGCGCGCGGCGGAAGATGGCGGCGGTTTCGATGCCGATGTCCAAGCCGACCAAGCCCTGATTGGTGAATTCGACCGGGATGGTTTTGCGCGAGTTGAGCGGGTCGTAGGAATCGACGACCTGGTGGTCGGTCGGCAGAATCAGCTCGACGCCCGCGTCCTGCGCCTTGCGCTCGATTTCCTGCGCGGTTTCGAGCATCTCGTTTTCGACCAGGGATTTGCCGACGGTGTAGCCTTTCGACTTGAAAAACGTGTAAGCCATCGCGCCGCCGATTAACAATTTATCGACCTTGCGCGCAATCAGGGATTCGATGACGGGAATTTTGTCGGAGACTTTCGCGCCGCCGAGAATAGCGACGAACGGGCGTTCGGGATTGTTCAGCGCTTTCGACAGAAAGTTCAGTTCCTTTTCCATCAGCAGACCGGCGACGGCGGTGGTGAGGAATTTCGTGATTCCGGCGGTCGAGGCGTGCGCGCGATGCGCCGCGCCGAAAGCGTCGTTGACGTAAACGTCCGCCAGTTCGGCTAACTGCCGCGCAAACTCGTCGTCGTTTTTTTCCTCGCCCGCGTAGAGACGCAAATTTTCCAGCAGCAGCACCTCGCCTTCTCTTAATTTTTCGACCTGCGCTTTGACGACGTCGCCGACGCAGTCTCCGGCGAAAAAGACTTTATCATTCTTAATTTCGGCTTTGCCGAGCGCCGTTCCCTGCTCGTTGGCGTAAACGACCGGCTCGTCGCCGCCGCTCGTCGAAACGTCCTGCAATTCGGGCAATGCGCGCAGATATTCGTAAACCGCTTTGAGCGAATATTTATTCGCGTCATACGGCATTCCCTTTTCTTCGGCTTTCTTTTTGTCCTTCAAAGGTCTGCCCAGGTGCGATGCGAGAATGACTTTCGCGCCCTGCTCGGCGGCGTATCGAATGGTCGGCAACGCGCCGCGAATGCGCGTGTCGTCCTCGATGCGACCGTCTTTGCCGATTGGCACGTTGAAGTCAACGCGGATGAAAACTCTTTTGCCCCTAATGTCGATGTCTCTGATAGTTTGCTTGTTCATAATTGGGAAATTTTAACACGTAGAAAGCGGTAAACGGCAAGTGGTTAGTTCGTTGTTACGAGTATCGAGTTTTAAATAAAAATTCGATACTCAATAACTGCAACTTACCACTTGCCGTTTACCGTTTACCGTCTACCGCTTACGGCTAAGTTTTACTTTAAATTCGCCTGCACTTTCGAGGTCATCTTATCGCCCATAAAGACGCAGGTTATAAACTGGAAATCTTCGCCTTCCCATTTATACGAGGTAACTTTGTATTTGCCCTCGCCGGAACTCATCGTCTCGACGCCCTCGCTGCCGAGAATCTCAGCGACCTGTTTATAGCTCATCCCGTTTTTGATTTGATTGTATTTCTCCATCGACAGCGCGGTTTTCGAGCCGGCTTTGTTACTGCCGCCGCCGCCGCCGCCCTTTGAGTTGGAGAAGTCCGTATTGTCTGTTGACGAAGTGCCCGGACGGTCGGACGAGCTTTGTTTCAACTCGTTCAGACGCGGGCACGAGCAGCCGATAACGATGAAAATCCCGATGACCAGAACCAGCGAAAGCGTGTTTGAATTTTTCATTTTCTGCCAGTCTCCTTTGGAAAGATTTGGAAAGCGTGGAAACAATATACTTGCTTAATCTATTTTTGTAAAACAGCTTTCCTTTTCCACAAATCGGCTGTCATCGACCGGCGCGTTCGGCTTGATTTCCTTTAGTTTGTAGGTCACGATGCTCTCGGAAATCTGAAACGGGAAAAGCCACTCGCCGACCTTGCGGTAATCGGAGTAATAAGCGGAAACGGACGTTCCGGCGCGGCTGATTAAAAGCTTAGTCGCCGCGTCGAAAGCGAAATAAACGGTCGTGCCCTGTTTCGTGGAGGCTTTGACGAGATTGATTTTTCTGCCTTCGTTTTCAAAAACCGATTCAAACGTGATTGACTGGTAAATCTCGCGCGCGTCCAGAAGCTCGCGGAAGTTCGCCGCCAGATTCGTCTCGCCCGACTGGAACTCGCTTCGCTGCGTCCCCATAAAATCGGTCTGGACGAAAGATTTCGCGCCGTCGTAAACTTCGTTGATTTCGCCCAGACCCTCGATTTTCAGGACTTTGGCGATTTTGTTCGGAAACTTGCGGTAAATTTCCACCTCGCCCTCGACCGTCGCTCCGGCTTGTTTCATCTCCACTCTGCCGGTCGATGCCAGCGAATTCAGCTTTTTCAGATTTTCCCTGCCGCCGATAACTTCCAGATATTCTTCGATAATTTTCAGCGCTTTTTCCTCTTTCACCGGCTTGACGCTCGAAGCCAGAG
>JALZHR010000331.1 GCA_030860665.1 Acidobacteriota bacterium | reverse complement strand
ATTCTACAGCGACACGAATAACTAACTCAAGTTGCGGATTATAAAACCTGGAAAGCGACAGCCCGCGAAAGAGTCGAAAGCAGTGAAATTCTTTATCTGCGGGCAATTTCTTTTCTTTCGTCTTTTTCGCGCCTGATTTTCCGGTTATTTAATTAACTGCCGCGCGAATCGGCTAATTCACCGCGATTCCTTCGACGGGAAAATTGGCGTCGACGAATTCCAGATGCAGTTTTGAAGGTTCGTCGGGGCGCGCCCTGCGATTGCGGACGACCGCCAGCGCATCGAAATTATACGTGTCGCTGGTGAATTTTACGAAATCTCCGACGTTTACTTCGAGATTGGAATAAACCGCCGCGCCGCTTAAGCTGATGTTTTCGGTTCGCGTTTTTTCGTCCTGAATCACCATCTCCTGCCGCGGGTCGAGAACGCCGATGGAGACGTCGATTGAAGTCCAGAAGCGCGCGTGGCGGCGATTGACGAAGGCTCTTTCGGCTCTGGCGATTTTCCACAAACCGTCTTCGCCGATGCCTGACAGGCGGTAGGACTGCGACGGATTTTCAAAATAATCCGGCGGCGCGTCTTTACCGATAAACGCCACGCCGACGTAATAATCAGCGCTGCCGCCCCCGGAATTTTCGCCGGAAACCGAAGAAATTGGACTGCAATGCTGAACCAAGCCCCAGACGCGATATAACTGCTTCTCGTAGTCGTAGCAGCGCAGGCGCGGCGGCATCGGTATCATCAGCGAGAGCAGCTGACCGGCGCGGCACTCGCGCCGCAGTTGAAAGCCCGCGCCGGTCGCCGAAACGCTGGTTACTTCCGTGACTTCTTTCCAGAAAGAATCTTTGCTTTCCCTGCCTTTGACCACGCTGGATAGAGAAATCGACGCGCGTCCGGTCTGGCGTTTTTCGGCGACAGGTGAAACTGTTGACATAAATACTACTGCTCCAGAGATTTAGCGGAATTCATCCGGTCGAAATGCGAGCGCGCAGGCGAAGCGTCAGAGACTGAACGCTCTTCGTCGCTGCTTTGATTTTCGCTCCTGTCTTGTTCTTTGGTTAAGGTTACTGCTGCTGCTGCTGCTGCTGCTGGAAATATCCGGGCGAGCAGGCAGAGAAGAATGAGGACTTATTGCTGATAAAAGTCGATGAGGATATGAAAATTACTAAAAAACGGATGATGAGACTTTAGTTTTCGTTTCTTCCGGCTTTGCGGCGCGTTGTCGGCTTAATCAATCGATGCCTTCGAGCGGAAAGAAGCGGTCGATAAACTCGATGTGCAGGCGCGGGATGCTGTCCGGTCCGACACGCTTGCCGCGCACGACGGAAACTATCGAAACGTTGTATTGCTCGCTGGTCACGCGCAGAAACGAGCCGACCTCCGCCTGCAGGCTCGTGAAAACCGACGCGCCGCTCAGGCTGATGTTTTCGGTCACGGTATATTCGCCCGCCAGAACCCGCCCGTCCTCGTCCAGCGTTTCGAGCATAATATTGACCGGAATCTGAAACCGCGAGTGACGACGATGTTCTTTCGGCAGATGGCTTTCGTCCGGGTTGCTCGCGGCGGTCGTTATTTGCCACAGCGTGCCTTCCTCGCGATAAGGCTTGATGTCGTAGAGCGTCGAAGGGTCTTCGATGTAGCTGACCGGCGGAAATTTGCCGATAAAAGCCGCGCCGATAGAGTAAATCTCCGGAGTGGTGGCGTTCTGGCGATGTTGGATACAGTTTCTGACCAGACCGTAAACGCGGTATTGCGGCTCCATAAAATCGTAGCAGCGAAGCTGGCGCGGCAGCGGAATCGTCATCAGAATCAGGCGACCGCGCTTGACGGGACGCGGCAGCGTAAAGCCCGCGCCGAAGGTGGAAATGTCGCGCAGGCGCGTCACTTCCGTCCACGAAACGGTCTTGCTGACTTTGTATTCGACGCGAATCGGCAGCGAAAGTCCGATTCTCTGCATTCGGCGCTCGTCTTTTTCGACGGTGGTTGGCGGCGGCATATTGAACCTCGGGTTTTGTTAAAGATTTTCGCGAAATTAAAGACTTTAAATTTTGAAAGGAGAACAGGTTAGAAGTCTTTTTTGAACCTTTCGGGCAGGTTGCCAAAGCAGGCAAAATCCTGTAAAATAATATACATTAAAACTGAATAAATGACAAGATTTTATTTGTCTCTCGCACCTTTTGAAGAAACTCACAATACATAAAAAATCAAAAGGAATTTACGTTACGACAAGGGCAGCAATAGCAGCAGCAAAGACTACAACTGGTAGAAAGGTATTTAAATGGAAACAATTTTAGAACGTAATCAAGTCAACATCGAAGACGAGATGCGGCGCTCGTATCTCGACTACGCGATGTCGGTCATCATCGGGCGCGCTCTGCCGGACGTGCGCGACGGTTTAAAGCCGGTTCACCGCCGCGTCCTGTGGGCGATGCACGAGCTGGGCAACGCGCACAGCAAGCCGTATAAAAAATCGGCGCGCGTCGTCGGCGACGTCATCGGCAAATATCACCCGCACGGCGACACCGCCGTTTACGACGCCATCGTGCGTCTGGCGCAGGATTTTTCGATGCGCTACACGCTGGTCGACGGGCAGGGAAATTTCGGCTCGATTGACGGCGATTTCGCGGCGGCGATGCGCTATACCGAAGTCCGTATGCAGAAGCTGACTTCGGAAATTATGGCGGACATCGAAAAGGAAACCGTCGATTTTCAGCCGAACTACGACGAATCTCTGTCCGAGCCGAAAGTTTTGCCGACGCGCGTTCCGCTTCTGCTCATCAACGGCTCGGAAGGCATCGCCGTCGGAATGGCGACGAAAATTCCGCCTCACAATCTGACCGAAATCATCACGGCGACCATCGAGCTGGTCAAAAACCCCGACATCTCGATTGACCAGCTTATCAGGCACGTTCCCGGACCGGATTTCCCGACCGGCGGCTTTATCTACGGGCGCGAGGAAATTCACAAAGCGTATCGCGAAGGGCGCGGCATTTTGCAGATTCGCGCGAAAGCCGGAATCGACCGCATCGGTCGCGGCGAGCGCGAAAAAGACGCCATCGTCGTCACCGAAATCCCGTATCAGGTCAACAAGGCGCGCTTAATCGAAAAAATCGCCGAGCTGGTTCACGAGAAAAAGCTCGAAGGCATTTCCGAATTGCGCGACGAATCGAACCGCGAGGGAATGCGCATCGTCATCGAGCTGAAACGCGACGCCGTGCCGCAGGTGGTTTTGAACAAGCTTTATAAGTTGACGCCGATGCAGTCGTCGTTCGGCATCATCAATCTGGCGATTATCGACGGGCAGCCGCGCGTGATGAACCTGAAACAGATTCTCGAAGCCTTCGTCGAGTTTCGCCGCGAGGTCGTCCGCCGCCGCACCGAGTACGAACTCAAAAAAGCCCGCGCCCGGGCGCATATTCTGGAAGGCTTGAATAAGGCAATCGATGCGCTCGATTACATCATTCCGCTGATTCGCAATTCGCGCTCGGTCGACGAAGCGAAGGCGTGGCTGACCGGAAAATACGACACGCTGATGGAAGTCAAAACGTGGCGCGGCGCGCCCGCCGACAAAACGACCGCCGGATTTTTGCAGGATTTGCAGAAAGTAATTACGCGCCTGCGGTTTTCGGACATTCAGGCGCAGGCGATTCTCGATTTGCAGCTGCGCCGCCTGTCCGCCCTCGAACGGCAGAAAATCATCGACGAGCTGGAAGCGATTTTGAAATTTATCAGCGAGCTGGAAGCGATTCTCGCCAACGAGCAGCTTCTGCGGCAGGTCATCATCGACGAATTGACGGAAGTCAGAAAAAACTTCGGCGACGAGCGCAGAACGCAGATTATCGACGCCGGAATCGAGCTGAAAATCGAAGATTTGATTCCCGACGAAGAAGTGGCGATAACCGTCACGAAAGCCGGTTACATCAAGCGCACGCCGGTCGCGGCTTACTCGAAACAGGGACGCGGCGGAAAAGGTCGGCTCGGCGCGAAAGCCAAGAACGACGACTTCGTCGAGCATCTGTTTACCGCTTCGACGCACAATTTCCTGATGATTTTCACCGACGACGGTCAGGTTTATAAAATCAAAGTCCACGAGATTCCCGAAGCCGACACGGCGGCGCGCGGAAAAGCGCTGGTCAATCTCATCCAGATTTCTTCGGAAAGAAAGCTCGTGGCGGTGATGCCCGTCCGCGATTTCAACGAGGAAATTTACCTGACGATGGTGACCAAGCACGGCGTGATTAAGAAAACCCTGCTGAGCGAGTATCAGAACATTCGCGTCAACGGCATCAACGCCATCAATATCGACGACGGCGACGAGCTTTTGAACGTCATCCGCACGGACGGCAAACAGCAGATTTTCGTGGCGACGCACGACGGAATGGCGGTCAAGTTTAACGAAACCGACGTGCGCCCGATGGGACGCGTCGCGCGCGGCGTGCGCGGCGTCAACCTGCGCGACGGCGATTTTGCCGTCTCGGTCTGCGCCGTCTCGCCGGAAGGCAACGAGAAAATTCTGACTATCTCCGAGC
>JALZHR010000292.1 GCA_030860665.1 Acidobacteriota bacterium | reverse complement strand
ATACGCACTTCGCATTCCGCATTGTTTTCGCGCCCTTGCCAGACGCGCGGGCTTCCGCCTCAAAAGCCGCCCAAGCCGGACGCGCGGGCTTCTGATTAGTCGCGCAATTCTGAAATCCGCTATAGTTGCGAAAACTCGTCGTTGTCGCGATTAAACGCCTGATTTAATCACGCGCCGTAGATTTTTTCGATGTAATCTTTCAGCATCCGGTCGCTGGAAAACTGCGGCGTCAGCGTTTGCAGCGCGCTGCGCATTTTCGCAATCCAGAGATGCGGCAAGCCGTCCGCGTTTTTTTCGTAAAACGCCGGAACGACCTGCGTTTCCAGCACGTCGTAAAGCGATTCGGCGTCGGCGGCGTCAATTTCCGGCTCGCTTAGATTGCCCTCGTCGCGCAGAACGCCGACGGAAAAACCGTTCTCGCCGTTGTCGCCCTCAATCCACCAGCCGTCCAGAATCGAAAGATTCAAGCCGCCGTTCATCGCCGCCTTCTGCCCGCTCGTGCCCGAGGCTTCCAGCGGTCGGCGCGGAACGTTCAGCCAGACGTCCACGCCCTGAACCAGATAACGCGCCACTTCCTGGTCGTAATCCTCGATAAAAACGGCGCGCTGCAGCCACGTCCCGTCCTGCTTCTGGTTCATCAGATTCTGCAAAAGAGCCTTTGCCGTCCTGTCTCGCGGGTGCGCCTTTCCGGCGAAAACGAACTGTACGGGACGTTCGAGATTTCCAATCATTCTCTGAAGGCGCGGCACGTCCGTCAAAAGCAGATTCCAGCGTTTGTAAGCCGCCACGCGGCGGGCGAAACCGATGGTCAGAACCTTCGGCTCGAAAAAGTTTTTCACGTCCGAATTCTCGTGAATCGTTTCGAGCAAGCCGGTGTCGGGCGCAAAAATTCTGTGGCGGATAAAGGCGATAAGCTGATTTTTCAACAAATTGTGCGCGTTCCAGATTTCCTCATCGGGAATCCGGTCAACCGCCGCGCGCCACGCGTTTTCGTCCTTTAGAACTTCCGTCCAGCCGTCGCCGATATATTTTTCATAGACGGCTTTGAAAGCGGGCGCAATCCACGTCGGCGCGTGAACGCCGTTCGTGACGAAGGTAATCGGAACGTCTTCCGCCGCCGCGCCGTCGAACATACTCTGCCACAGCGCGCGCGAGACTTCGCCGTGTTTTTCGCTGACGCCGTTTGCCGAGCGGCACATCCGAATCGCGAACGGCGTCATCCCGAACCATTCCGATACGTCGGCGGGATTCGTCCGCCCGAAGGCGAAAAATTCTTCCTTTGAAAGCTTCAGCGCGGCAAGAAAGCCTTCGTCAAAGCATTTTTCGAGCAGCTCCGGCGCGAAAGTGTCGTTTCCGGCGGAAACGGGCGTGTGCGTCGTGAAGACGCATTTCTCGCGCACGGCGGAAACCGCGTCCGCGAAATTTTTATCCGCGTTCGCCTGCAAAAATTCGCGCGCCAGCTCAAGCGTCAGAAACGCCGAGTGACCTTCGTTCAGATGATAAACCGAAGGCTCGATGCCGAGCTTTCGCAGCAGGCGAACGCCGCCGATGCCCAGGATTTCTTCCTGCACGACGCGCGTTTCCTCGTCGCCGCCGTAGAGATGCCCGGTGATAAGACGGTCGATTTCCGCGTTCTGCAAAACGTTCGTGTCCAGCAGATAAAGCGAGATTCTGCCGACGCGCGCGCGCCACGCCTGCGCCCAGACCTCGCGCCCGCGCATCCGAACCGTGATGAAAACACGCTCGCCGTCCGGTTCGTTCACGGGTTCGAGCGGAAGCTGGTTTTCAAACGCGTCCAGATATCTTTCTTCCTGCCAGCCCGTGTGCGCCAGCTTTTGCCGGAAATACCCGAAGCGATAAAAAAGCCCGACCGCGACCAGCGGCACGCTCATATCGCTCGCCGATTTCAGATGGTCGCCCGCCAGAATTCCCAGTCCGCCCGAATAAATCGGCAGCGAATTGTGAACGCCGTACTCGGCGCAGAAATAGGCGACCGGATTCTCCCGTGTGATTCTGCCGAAAGAATTCGGCGGCGCGGCGAGATATTCTTCGGCGCGCGCGGCAAAGGCGTGAACTCGCTTGACGTAGGACGGCTCGCACGATTTCTGCCAGAGCCGCAAATCGCTGATTTCCTTCAGCATCCGGCGCGGGTTCTGCTCGACTTTTTCCCAGAGCTGCGCGTCCAAATCGCGAAAAATCTCGGTGCCCTGCGCCGTCCAAGACCAGTAAAAATTGTCGGAAAGTTTATCCAGAATTTGCAGGTTTTCGGGAAGCGGGCGATTGATTGAAAAATCCCGGCGGAAATAATGCTCTAACTGCTGACCGGTTGCTGTTTGTGACATTTCTTCGATGGAAGACTCCTTCATAAATAATTAGCTGCTGCTGCTGCTGCTGCTGCGTCAAAAGCTCGCCAAAACGACAACCTTTGTTTGCGCTCTAAACAAAAGTAAAAAGACGAAACGCCGATTTTCAGGATAAATAAAGCTTGTTTAGGATTTTCTCTTAATCAATCTTATTCAATCCTAAATAATCGGCGCCGCAATTTTTTCTTTCATCTACAATTATTCGTCAAACTGCTGGTGTTTTACAAACGCCTCGGCGTCGGAAGCGGAGAAAAAAACGAGCCGCACCTGTTTAATCGTCCGGTTTTCCTCCAGAAAATCCCTCATCGCCCGCGACGCGACGCGCGCCGCCTCGTGGCGCGGATAACCGAACGCGCCCGTCGAAATCGCCGGAAAAGCAATCGTTTCCAGATTGTTTTCAACCGCCAGCGCCAGCGAGTTCCGGTAGCAATCGGCTAAAAGCTCGGCGTCTTCGCCCTGATTCGTCCCGTAAACCGGACCGACCGTGTGAATCACGAACCGCGCGGGTAGATTTCCGCCCGACGTGATAACGGCTTTTCCGGTCGGCAAACCCTGCGGAAACTGCGTGCGGCGAATTTCCTTACATTCTTCCAGAATCCGCGCGCCGCCCGCGAGGTGAATCGCGCCGTCCACGCCGCCGCCGCCGAGCAGGCTGGAATTTGCCGCGTTCACAACGGCGTCAACTTCTTCGCGCGTAATATCGCCGGTTTTGACCGCAACGCGACCGCTTAAAAACTCCGTCTGCATAAAAATAGAATAAACAGGATTACGAGGATAGAAAATTTTTCACTTCCTGTCCATTGCGGCTCGGGTTTTTATCTGGTTTTAATGCACCGGTTCGACGCGGATTTCATCAAACATATCCTGACGGCGCAGGGCTTCAGCCAGCAGTTTCGCCTTGTGTTCGGTGAGCGGGCGATTGGCGTTTTGACAGGAAATCTCGAACATTTCGTCGTCAATCATCGAAACCATCAATTCGCCTAAGCTGATGCCGCAGGCGACTTCGATGTCGTCGAAGTTATTCAGTCGAAAATTGCCGGTCTGTTCGACGTATTCCTCTATAAACGGGTCGCGCAGGGCGTGCTCGGCTTCCGATTCGTCAAAATAATTGCCTTCGACAATCAAACAGTATTCTGCTTTTTTCTCCATTTTCTGAACTTGCGTGTATAAGGTTTTGGTATGAAATTTTGCACACAGGAAATTTACCACTATTCGGGAAAAAAAATCTACACTTTTTTTGCACGAGTCAGAACCGCCTGCGGTAGCAGGCGGTTTAAGTTTAGCGTCTCAGGTTTCCAGCCTCAGGTTTCGAGCCGAGAGCGTTCTCCAACTGAAACTTTGAACTTTGAACTTTGAACTTATCCGGGTTAAACCGCCTGCGGTAGCGGGCGGTTCTGACAGTCGAGTTCGCCGGTTTTCATAAAGCGGTGATGGGCGGCGCAGATTAAGCCGAAAACCGCTCCGCCGGCGGTGACCATCAACGCGACGGGCAAAAATCTCCGGTGCAGATTTGCGACGTGAAAGAACGCGAAAAAGGCGGTCAGGGCGAAACCGGCAAGCGCGAAAGCGACGGGCAGCCAGAGGAATTCGAGCCTGAAAAAATGCGCCTTCTCCGCGCGTTTTGAAAACAGAATCGCTTTCAGACGGTCGTAATCCCAGGCGACCAGATAAGTCGCCGCGACCGCCATCAGCGCCGTGATGTAATTCGTTCCGGCAAAGCCGACCGAGCTGGTCAGGACGGCGATGTTTAAGATAATCGGGAAAAACGCGAGCGCGCCGAGATGCGCCGTGCGCGGAAACAAAAGCAGAAGCGCGGCGGCAAGCTGTCCCCAGCCGAGAAATTCGTAATAAAATCCGGTCTGATACAGCGCATTGAAATAATGCCCGACCGGGTTCGAGTCCGGCAGAATCGTGAACGGCTGCCCGACGATTTTCTTGATGCTCGGCGGGATAAATCCGACCGCCAGCAAAACGCGCACGAAAGCCGTAAAAATTTGCAGCCATTTATTCGCCGTCGCCGCGGCGTGCATCTTGTCCAGAGTTTTTTCCAAAGTCATAAATTTTCCGCCTTTTAGATTTCGCTTCCCAACTGCTAAAGCGTAAGAACGCCGGAAAAGGTTTCGGCGTTTCAATTAATTAATCAGCCTGCTTTGCTTCGCGCCGGATTATTCCTTATCATTTTTATAAATTCTTTTGTGAAAAATAAGGAAAACCCGAACGAATGATAATACCCGTTAAATGGAGCGACGAAGGCGTTTTGATGCTCGACCAGCGCCTTCTCCCGACCGAGGAAAAATGGCTGACCCTGCGAACCTATATGGACGTCGCCAACGGCATCCGCGATATGGTCGTGCGCGGCGCGCCCGCCATCGGCGTTTCAGCCGCTTACGGCATCGCGCTCGGCGTGAAAAATTTTGTCGGCACGAGCCTGCTGGATTTGGAAGACGAATTCGATTACGTCAGCGAAATCCTCGGCAAAACGCGCCCGACCGCCGTCAATCTTTTCTGGGCGATTGACCGGATGCGGCGCACTTTTCAGAAAGCGAAATCGGAAGGCAAATCCGTCAGCGAAATCAAGCAGATTCTGCTGGTCGAGGCAAAGGCGATTCACGACGAAGACATCGAATCGCAGCGCCTGATAGCGCAGTTCGGCGGCGAGCTTATCGAAGACAACTCGACCGTTCTAACGCACTGCAACGCGGGCGCGCTCGCCACCGGCGGCGTCTGGGGAACGGCGCTCGGCGTCATTCGCGGCGCGGTCAACCAGGGAAAATCAATCAGCGTTTTCGCCGACGAAACGCGCCCATATCTACAGGGCGCGCGGCTGACCGCCTGGGAACTGCTGCAGGACGACATTCCCGTGACCCTGATTACCGACAATATGAGCGGTCACATTATGAAACAGGGAAAAATTCACGCGGTCGTCGTCGGCTCGGACAGGATTGCGGCGAACGGCGACGTCGCCAACAAAATCGGGACGTATATGGTCGCCGTGCTGGCAAAGCGTCATAACATCCCGTTCTACGTCGCCGCGCCGCTTTCGACCGTCGATTTAAACTGCCCGACGGGCGACCAAATCCCGATTGAAGAACGCAGCACAAGGGAAATCTCGCACGTCAAAGACATTCAGCTCGCGCCCGAAGGCATCGAAATTTCCAACCCGGCTTTCGACGTTACGCCGAACGAGCTCGTCTCGGCAATCATTACCGAAAAAGGCGTCGCCCGCGCGCCCTACACGGAAAGTTTGCGAAAAATGTTCGAGGAATAAGATTCCTCAATGCAAAATGCAAAATGCAAAATGCAAAATGGAAGACAGTTCCTTAATTTTGCATTTTGCATTTTGCATTTTGCATTTTGCATTAAAACTCATTCGGCTGCGCTTTTTTTAGTGTCAATTTGCAGCCAGTTCCAGGCGGATTCGATAATTTCCTTCAAGTTCTGGCGTTCGGGCTGCCAGCCCAATTCCTGCCGGATTTTGCCGGAGCTGGCAATCAGCATCGCCGGGTCGCCGGCGCGGCGTTTGCCGTAGCGGACGTTGATTTCCTTTCCGGTAACTTCTTTCGCCGTATCAATTACCTGTTTGACCGAATAGCCTTCGCCACCGCAGCCGAGATTGTAAATCGCGCTGCGCTCGTCGAGAATTTGCAGCGCGGCGATGTGCGCGCGCGCCAAATCTATGACGTGAATATAATCGCGGATGCACGTTCCGTCCGGGGTCGGGTAATCGTCGCCGTAAACTTCGATATACTCGCGTTTGCCCTGCGCCGCCTGCAAAATAATCGGAATCAGGTGCGTTTCCGGGTCGTGCCGCTCGCCGAATTTCTCGCTCGCGCCCGCCGCGTTGAAATAGCGCAGGCTGGCGTAGCGGATGCCGTAAGCCTTTTCATACCATTTCAAAGCCTGCTCGAAAGCCAGCTTGGTTTCGCCGTAAGGGTTGGTCGGCTGCGTTTTGTCGGTTTCCGTAATCGGCTGTTTTTCCGGCTCGCCGTAAACGGCTGCGGTCGACGAGAAAACGAGTTTTTTGACGCTCGCCTCGTTCATCGCGTCGAGCAGCGACAACCCCGCGACGACGTTGTTCTGATAGTATTTCGCCGGATTTTCTACGGATTCGCCGACTAAGGAATGCGCCGCCATATGAATCACGGCTTCGGTTTCGTGACGGCGCAGAACGTCGAACAGCTTTTCGGTTTCCGTCAAATCGCCGAAGATAAATTCGGCTTGCGGCGCGACCGCCTCGCGATGACCTTTCACCAGATTGTCGTAGACCACGACTGAGTGACCGTCTTTAATTAATTCTTCGGTGACGACGCTGCCGATATAGCCCGCGCCGCCGGTAACTAAAATTCGCATAATTTCATTTATCATTGAACATTTATCATTTATCAG
>JALZHR010000275.1 GCA_030860665.1 Acidobacteriota bacterium | reverse complement strand
AAATTCCGCATTCCGCGTTTTTCATTCCGCATTCACTTTGCGCCCTTGCCCGACGCGCGGGCTTCTGCCTTAGAGAAATTATAATACGAGGCGGCTGCAAATCGTCAAAGATGTCTTTGCCGGTTTGCAGCCGCCTCGCCTGTTGCAGGTCTGAAAATCAGGAATTAGTAAACGACTTTTTTCGTGCGGCTGACGACTTTTCTGCCGGTTTTAACGGTTTGTTTGCCAGTCCATTTCGTGCCGACCCAGACTTTTTTGCTCACGTATTTCGTGCCGTTCCACGTTTTGCGGACGACGTATTTGCCGCCGCGCCCGATTGTGCGGATAGCGCCGACTCTTTTCTTGCGCGTTACCGTGACCTGCGCTTCGGCTGAAAACGGATTATTTGTCGAAGAAGTCAACTCGCCGACAAAAGCGATTGATAAAATCATTGCTAAAGCAAATATCAAAGACGTAATTTTTCTCATCTCTACTTAATCTCCTTGCTCGTTGTATTTGTTAAAAAAACTAATTTCACCAGTTTGTGTAAACATATAATACACTTTTCGGCGTTTGAATTTGTTTTTGCAAAACTTATTCCACAGAAAATTAAATTTTATTTTTTACGTTTTCGCGCAGGAACTTCACGATGTCCTCGGTCGAGGTGCCGGGCAGAAAAACTTCCGAAACGCCTTCCGCCTTGAGGCGGGAAACGTCTTCCTGCGGCACGATTCCGCCGACCACGACCAGCGTGTCGTCCATCCCGTTTTCGCGCAGGAGATTGACGATGCGCGGGCAGAGCGTATTGTGCGCGCCCGACAGAATCGAGATGCCGACCGCGTCGACGTCTTCCTGCAAAGCGGCTGAAGCAATCATTTCCGGCGTCTGCCGCAAGCCGGTGTAAACAACTTCCATCCCCGCGTCGCGCAATGCGCGCGCAATCACCTTCGCGCCGCGGTCGTGCCCGTCCAGCCCGGGTTTCGCCACCAGAACTCGTATTTTTCTTTCGCTCATAATAATTTCGGTCGAAAGTCGAGTCACGGAGAGATTTTCAACTCCCGGCTCTCGACTCCCGATTCTCGACTTTCTTTAAGTATATTAACGGGCAAACCTTGCAAGCAAGCCGTCGCGCCGGATAAACGGTTTTAATTCCCGCCACGAATAGAAAAATCTGCCTTCCGGTTCGAGCGCCTTCACGACGTGCGGAAAGCCGTAATCGTAGAGAAACGTCACGCCGTCGTCGCTGACGGTAAATTCGCTTAAATTCTTCACCGTAAAATCAGCGTTATCGAAATATGCCGAAGCGTCGAAATCAGCCGAATCCGGGTCTTTTTTGTATTCTTCGCGCGCTTTTTTCATCTCCGCCTGCTGCGCTTTTTTGGCTTTCGCCGCCAACTCGCCGAGGTTCGTAAAAACGTCCTGCGGGCGAACCTGCGCGCCGGTTTTCAGATCGACGACGACCGTTTTCTGAACAACCCAAGGGTAGGCGCCCGCGCCTTCCAGAAAAATCGTTATGTCCAGAATCCCGTTTTTGTTGTAATTGACTTCGTAGCTGGCTTCTTCCAGCCATTGCACTTCGCGGATTTCTTCTCGAAGGTTGAAATTGACGACTCTTTCATAACTGATTGTGTTCTCGACCTTTTTATTCAAAGCCGGACTCAAGCCGCTGACGCGCGGGCGGATGACGGTAAAGCTTTTTTTGAAATCCATCAAAGGCTTCGGGCGTCTGTAAACCGTTTTCTTCGGCGTGATGACGACCGCCTGCGAAAAAACGGCGGCGGGCGCGATAATCGAAAACAGAATCAGGATGAACAAATTTCTTTTCATAGTCTTTTATTTTATAAATTCGGCGGGCAAGTTGTCACGAAAGAAAAATCGGCGGGGAAGCAAAAATTGTTCGCGTTTTCACAGTCTCAGAAATCCATATTCGGAGACCCGAAAACGCACCGGATTTTGCCTGAAACGGTTTTTTGTTTTTTCATCGCCTCGAACATCTCGAACCAGCCGTGCGTGTTTATCCAGAGCCAGTTGCGGCTGTGAATCGGCTTGATAATGCCGTAGCGGGGCGTTTCGTCTTCTTTGACAAAGGTGCCGAAAAGCCTGTCCCAGAAGATGAAAATCCCGCCGTAGTTTTTGTCGAGGTAAGCGTCGTTGACGCCGTGATGGACGCGGTGATGCGAGGGCGTATTTAAAATATATTCGAGAAAGCCGAGCGATTTTACCAGTTTCGTGTGAATCCAGAACTGATAAATCAAATTCAGCCCGTGCATCAGGACGAACGCCCAGAGCGGAAAGCCCAAAAGCGCGACCGGCACGTAGAAAATCCAGTGAGCGATGCCCGAAAACCAGCTTTGACGCACGGCGACGCTCAAATTGTATTGATTCGACGAATGATGAACGACGTGAAAATTCCAGAAAAACCGCATCTCGTGGCTGACGCGGTGAAACCAGTAATAAGCGAAATCGTCGACGAAAAGCAGAATCGCCCACGCCCACCACGCGTCCATCGGCATCCGATACGGCGCGACCGTGTAAAGCGTCTCGTAAACAAAAGCCTGTATCAGCCCGAAAACCGCCCCGAACAGAACGCTGCCGAAACCGAGCGCGATGTTCGTCCACGCGTCCTTGCGGTCGTAATCTTCGCGCGCGTGACGCACGGCGATATAAGCCTCAACCGCGATGAGCAGCGCGAAAATCGGAATGGCGATAACGGTCGGTCTGAGCATAATTCGCGGTCTGAAAAGTTTTCTATTATCCTGAAATCCTTATCCTCTGATAATTAATTTAGTCGGGCTTTTTAAAACAAACTCTAACCCATTCGTGCTCCTCGTTGCGGGTAATATCGTACATAGACTGTTTCGCCTGAGTTCCTTCGCCGCAATAAATATCCACGTGTTTTCCCAAAACGGAGAGACCGACGTCATTCGCCGTATAAATTCTTTCGGCAAACGGTGACGGTATTCCGGATACGGTTACTTTGCTGTTAGCCGGAATCTGATTTCTATCTACGGCAATCGAATTCAGGCTTAACGGATTGCCGTTTGCGTCCAGCGGAGCCTGACTCTTGTGCCATTTATCGTCGTAGTATCCCAGATACCAGCCGAGCTTTGTTTTTCCCCAGCCCTCGCCGCAATCGCCGCCGCGTTCGCATTCCTGCTTATTGTAAATTTCCAGTAAAAACTCTTTATTGAATTTCAAATTTCCGACGTTTTCGACTTTAATTTTTTCCCGTTCGGCGGAGTTGAAATCGCTTTCAAACGGCGTGTAATAACCCGTTACGCGCCAGCCGTCGGAACAGACGAATTCGCTCGCCGCCGGAGTCGAATCTGCGAGAGCTTTGTTCCGGCTCGCCGTGCCAACGTCGAACGGCACGCTTTCGGGCTGCTGCCGGGAATTGCAGGAAGAATTCAGCAGCAGAACGGACGCCGCCAGCAATAAATAAGTAATCTTCATTTTGATTTTATTCATCCCGCGTTCTCCTGCCGCCCGTGACGATTTCCTTTTAAAACGCCGGTTCTTCGTAAATGCCGTAAACGTCGCGCAGGGCGGAGCTGATTTCTTCGACCGTCGCGTATGCTTTGACGGCTTCAATCGTCGCGGGCATCGTGTTTTCGTTGTCGCGTGCGGCTTTTTTCAGCTTGTCCAGCGCGATTTCGACTGCGCCGTTGTCACGGCTCGCTTTCGTGTGCGCGAGGCGATTCAGCTGCAAATCGCGGACGGATTCGTCGATTTGCAGGATGTCGATTTTCGAGATTTCCTCAGCCATCGCGTATTTGTTGACGCCGACGATGGTCTGCTCGCCGCGCTCGACGGCTTTTTGATATTGATACGCCGATTCCTGAATCTCGCGCTGCGGGAAACCGGCTTCGACGGCTTCGACCATTCCGCCGAAACCGTCGATTTTGTCGAAATAATCGAAACAGCCTTTTTCCATTTTCTCGGTCAGCGATTCCAGATACCAACTGCCGCCGAGCGGGTCGACCGTGTTCACGGCGCCGGTTTCTTCGGCGATGATTTGCTGCGTGCGCAGGGCAATCAGAGCCGCCTGGTCGGTCGGCAAAGCCAGCGCTTCGTCGTAGGCGTCGGTGTGCAGACTCTGCGTGCCGCCGAGAACCGCCGCCAGCGCCTGAATCGCCACGCGAGCGATGTTATTTAAAGGCTGCTGAACCGTTAAAGAGACGCCCGCCGTCTGCGTGTGAAAGCGCATCTGCATTGTGCGCGGATTTTTCGCGCCGAAGCGCTCGCGCATCGTTTTCGCCCAGACTTTGCGGGCGGCGCGATATTTGGCGATTTCCTCGAAAAAGTCGTTGTGCGCGTTAAAGAAAAACGAGATTCGCGGCACGAATTCGTCCACGTTCAAGCCGCGCTCGACGCCGTATTGGACGTATTCCACGCCGTCGCGCAGGGTAAAGGCAAGCTCCTGCAAAGCCGTCGCGCCCGCCTCGCGGATGTGATAGCCTGAGACGGAAATCGGGTTGTATTTCGGAACGTATTTCGTGCAGAACTCGAACGTGTCGATGACCAGCTTCATCGCCGGTTTTATCGGGTAAATCCATTCCTTCTGCGCGATATATTCTTTCAGAATATCGTTTTGCAGCGTGCCGGAAATCTTTTTGAAATCAGCGCCCTGTTTTTCAGCCACGACCAGATACATCGCCAGAAAGACGGGCGCGGGCGCGTTGATGGTCTGCGAAACGGTCACTTCATCAAGCGGGATGCCGTCGAACAAAACCTCGAAATCGGCGAGCGACGAAACGGCGACGCCGCATTTGCCGACCTCGCCTTCCGAAAGGGGCGAATCGGCGTCCAAGCCCATCAGCGCGGGCAAATCGTAAGCGACGCTCAAGCCCGTCTGTCCCTGCGACATCAGGTATTTAAAGCGGCGGTTCGTGTCTTCGGGCGACGAAAACCCGGCAAACTGGCGCATCGTCCAGAGCCTGCCGCGATAGCCCGTCGGGTGAATCCCGCGCGTGTAGGGAAACACGCCCGGAAAACCGATTTCTTCATCGACCGGAATGTTTTCGGTATCGGCGGCGGTGTAAAGCCGTTTGACCGGCTCTAAACTGACGCCTTCAAATTTCGCCTTTCTTTCCGGCGTTTTTTCCAGAACCTTGTTTAACGATTCCTCTTCCCAACGCTCGACGGCGGCTTGCGCGGGCGTTAATGCTTGTTTGACTTCCGACATAAATAAATACCTTGCTCAATGGATATAAAATCTGCTTTTAATAGTTTAAGGCTGGCGCAATCGCAAAGCAAGCCAGTCAGAACCGCCTGCGGTAG
>JALZHR010000128.1 GCA_030860665.1 Acidobacteriota bacterium | reverse complement strand
TTTTGTCTGCTGTCGCTGGGCGCGGGCGCGGCGGGCGCGCAGGAAAAAAGTCTGGCTGAAAAATGTCTGTTCCGTTCCGCGCCGTTTCCCGCAGCCGTCAATAATGCGTCGTCGAATGTCTCCGCCGAGTTAATCGAGCTGAACAATCGAGCCAGCCGCGAGGCGCTGCAAAAGAATTACGACGCCGCCGTTGAATTGCTTGAAAAAGTCGTTTCGCGGTCGCCGAAGCTCGCAGTCGCCCGCTTTAATCTGGCGAATACTCTGGCTTACGCCGCGCGCTACGACGAAGCGATTCGCCATTTCAGACAATTGACGGCGGACGAACCGGATTATGCTGCGGCGCACGCCGGTCTGGGCGCGGCTTTGATTGACGCCGGTCGCGCCGCGGAAAGCGCGTCGGCTTTCCGCGAAGCGATACGGCTTGAGCCGCAAAACGCCGATTATCGCGTCAAATTAGGCATCGCGCTGCACGACGCGCAGAAATACGACGAAGCCATCGCCGAATTCGACGCGGCGATTCGGCTCGCGCCCGAGCGGGCGACGGCGCATAACAACAAGGGCGTGACGCTTTTCTCGGTCAACCGTTTCGACGAAGCGATTGCCTGTTTTGAAAAAGCGCTCCGGCTCGACGCTTCTTTCGCCGAAGCGCACAACAATCTCGCGGTCGTGCTGACGCGCCTCGGCAAAAAGAAAGCGGCGCACAGGCATTATCTGCAAGCCGCCTCGCTGCGACCGAATTGGAGCACCGTTCAATACAATTTGTCGCTCAGCTTCCTGGAGCGCGGCGACCGCGAATCGGCTCTGCGGCATTTCGCCGAATTGAAAAAACTCGACCGCGAATTAGCTGCGCAGTTGGCGAAACGAATTTATCAGGACTACGTTCTCGATGCTTCGACTTTTGAAAAATAAAAACAGCAACGACTTCAAAAGCCGGGCGAGCCGGGAGAAAACGCCGCTCGATACTCCTCCGACAGCGTTTTCTCCCAAAAGCAAATTAAAGATTTTTTTTTGACATTTTGTTATGAAACGCCAGAAATATAACCATTTTTTAAGTTTAATTTTATTCTTCAGTATTTTATTCAGCCAGCTTCCGGCGACGGCGGCTCAAACGCGCCGCGTCGCTGCTACTGTCCCTACAACGCCTGCCGCGACGACGACGCCGAAACAATCGAACGCGCCCTGCACGGGCGCGTGGAGCGGAATCGTCAAATACCGGCGCGATTACGTCCACAAAATCATCGCGCAGAGCAACGACAAAAATTACAGCGGAGCTTACAGCTCCGAGCGGCGCACGTATCGAACCGAAGTTACCGGACAGATTATTCTCGACGGCAAAAGCGACCCGGGCACGCCGTCGGGCTTCGCTATGAATATGGGCGGGATGATGGTCGGCGCAAACACCCAGAACGGCAGGACAAGCGTCAAGTTTGTCGAAACGGCGGACGAATCCGAAAAAGGCGGTTACACCGACAGCTGCAGCGTCGATGACAACCGCCTCAAAAAATGCGAAAGCACGACGACGCGCGACGGTCAGGCATCCGGCGAAGGCAGCCGCGAACAGTTTTTTATGCAGTTTCAGGGCGATAAATACAACTTTAGCTTTCGCCTGCCGGAAGCGACCGGGACGATGAAGACGGTCAAGAAAAAATCGTGCACCGGATATTGCCACGGCGACACGAACGATAACCAGGCGTATGATGAGTTTCTTCGCTACGACCCTGAGCCGGTTTCGGTCAAAAATCAAACGTTCGACCCGAAAAACCCGGATCGTTTGAAGGGCGCGGCATCGACGGAGAGCCGCGACGGAAAAACCACGACCTTCGTTTCGTGGAGCCTGCGCCGGTGCGCGCCGCCGCTTCAGCTGATTGATATGTGGTTTCAGGAAAATCGTTTTCCCGACCCGAAGGAATGGATCGGAATGTCGCCGAAAACCGGCACGGTCGACGGCAACCGCGTTCGCATTATCGCGCGCGTTCTCAATACTTCGACCGCCGCGCAGCAGGCGACCGTGAGTTTCAACGAGGAAGATGAACTGGAAGGGCTGCCGAACTCGAAAGTCACGGTCAGCGTCGCGGGCGGCGAGGTCAAAAACGTCGAGTATATCTGGGACACGAGCGGCTTCGCTTGGGACGCGGGCGGCGTTCCGTTTCCGAAGCGAAAAATTACCGTGAAGCTCGGCGCGGACTCGCTGAGCGAGGAAGTTCTGGTCAAACCGAAACCCGTCATTCTGGTCGGCGGTTACTGGACAAAGCCGGACGCGTGGCGGTTATACGCCGATTATCTGAAAAAAGCGCACAGCGAGCATTGGGTGGCTGCGCCGGTCGGCTCGACTGCGATGATGAGCAAGGAGATTAT
>JALZHR010000231.1 GCA_030860665.1 Acidobacteriota bacterium | reverse complement strand
CTTCTACGCTTCGGGCAACGCCGCCAACAGCGACGGCGGACCGAACGGCGATTACATCTACACGACCTCGCGCAGCGCTTTCGCGGGGACGGGCGTCTCCAATTTCGACGGCGACACCAAATCCGACATCGCCGTTTTCCGTCCTTCCGCCGGTTCGTGGTATACGCTGAAAAGCTCGAACGGGCAGTTCGTAGCCACGCAGTTCGGCGCGAACGGCGATAAAATCGTGCCGGGCGATTACGACGGCGACGGCAAGGCGGATATGGTCGTCTGGCGACCGACCGACGGCACGTGGTATCTGCTCCGCAGTCAAGCCGGTTTTACGGCGATTCAATTCGGCACGAACGGCGATTTGCCTGTCAGCGGCGATTTCGACGGCGATTTGAAAACCGATTTGGCGGTCTTTCGACCTTCGACCGGCTCCTGGTACCGGATAAACAGCTCGAACAATCAATTCGTGGCGACGCAGTTCGGCGCAAACGGCGACAAGCCCGCGCACGGCGATTACGACGCGGACGGCAAGACCGACCTCGCCGTGTTCCGCCCGACGAACGGCTACTGGTATATCCTGCGCAGCAGCGACAACCAGTTTCTCGCCGTACAGTTCGGCGCGAACGGCGACAAACCCGCGCCGGGCGATTACGACGGCGACGGGCGCACCGACCAGGTCGTCTTTCGCCCGTCCGACGGCGCGTGGTATCTGCTGCGCTCGACCGCCGGGTTTACCGCTTTCCAGTTCGGCATCTCGACCGACCGACCCGCGCCCGCCGATTACGACGGCGACGGCAAAACGGACGTTGCGGTTTTCCGCAGCGGAACGTGGTATATCCTGCCGAGCACCGGCGGATTTACGGCGGTTCAGTTCGGCGCGGCGGGCGACATTCCCGCACCCGCCGGATATATCGCGGAATAGCCCTGCTGCGGCTTCGACCGCATCTGTAATCCGAAAAGCGGGCTTTATATGAAGCCCGCTTTTTTATTTGAAAAGAAACGATAAGCGGCTTTGCACCGAAAGCATCAAAAGGCGGAAGCCCGCGCCTCGGACAAGGGCGCTTTCTAAAGTGTCAAGGCTAAAGGATAAAGGCGAAAGTTGGGAAATTGGCTTTACTTTCGCCTTTCGCCCTTAGCCTTTAGCCTTTCGAGAACGCCCTTGCTGACGCGCGGGCTTCCGCCTCGTTTGCTTTGCGCCAAAACTGCTTAAAATTTTAAACTTTTGGTGCAAAGCCTGTATTTTCATTTTTTGAGAGGAGCTTATGAACGACGAAAAGGACGTGGAAAAATCATATTCGACTAAAGAGGTGGTCGCCAAGCTGCGCCGCCTGGCGGATTCTCTGGAATCGGGAAAGACTTTCCAGATAATGATTGCGGGCGAGCGTATTTCCGTTCCGCCGCGCGCCGAGGTGGAGTTTGAATACCAGCGCGAAGGCGACGAAGAAGAAATCGAAATCGAAATAAAATGGAAGCGAAGCGGACGCTAGGCGGCGTTTCTCGCGGAAGCGGCGGAATATTTATTCGCGTGTTAAAAGGTTATATTTCAAAACGGCGCGTTTTAGCCGCGATGCTGATTTGCGCGGTAATTTTCTTTCTGCCGCAGTTATTCATAACGCTCAAATTCGGAAATAAAATTTATTCCGGCGTTAACGATGTTCCGCAGAAGGATTTTGCAATCGTCTTCGGGGCTGCCGTCCGGGCGGACTCCGGTTTAAGCGACGCCGCCCGCGAGAGAATTACGGCAGCCGTCCTGTTGTATCGAGACGGTAAAGTGAAAAAGCTCTTTATTTCCGGCGACAACCGGCGTAATCGCGAAGCCGAGGCGATAGCCGAATACGCCGTCCGGCAGGGCGTTCCGGAAGCCGACCTTATTCTCGACCGTCTGGGAATAGATACGGGCGATTCCTGCCGGAATTTCAGAGCCGTTCATCACGAAGCCGTCCTGGTCACGCAGGCGTTTCACCTGCCCCGCTCGCTTCTGATGTGCGAAGGAGCTGAGGTTAGGGTGGAAGGCTTAGCCGCAAACCGGCTCGGCTTGCTCGATTCGCGCGGAGATAATCTCGCGGAAATCTACGGAACCCGGCTCTTTCGCTTTCTGAGAGAATCGGCGCTGACCTGGCTGTTCTTAACGGGTCTTTACGACCGGCTGTCGAATGAAGCCGAGATAATCCAGAGCGAAAACGCCGGTTAACGATATATGTTGAAACCGCCCCGAAAACGTCTCTTTTCAGAACGGTTTTTAGTTAATCCGCTTTGGGAACAAATTTATCTGATTGGTGTCTAATAAAATGGCTATTCTAATAAAATGGCTATTATGAAGTAAATAAATAGCGATGAAGGCGCGGGCAAAGACTGTTAAAAGAGCGGTTTAAGAAATTGCCCGCCCGAAAAACAGGAGGCAAATATGTCAGCCGGATTTCCGTGTTTATTATTATCGGTCTTAATGCTGCTGCTCGCCCCGGTCTGCTTCGCCGACCACCTGCCTGAAAATTTGCTGGCGCGAACCCGCCCGGAAAAAAAATTAGCGGGAATAAGCCTCGAACGCAGCAGAGTGTCGGACGTTGTCGAAATGTACGGCGAGCCGCCCTGTGTGATAAAACGAGAGTCTGCCGGTTACGCGGACAGTTACGACTATTACTGGTATCCGGACGGCGTCACGCTCCACGTTTTCGTCGAAAGCGGCAAGGAGCTGGCGGGCAATAGTTATATCTCTATGATTGAGATTGAAGGCTCCGCAGCGAACGCGCCGACCGCCCGCACGGGCGCGGGACTCGAACTCGGCGCGAAGCTGTCGGAATTAAAACGAATCTACGGCAGGCGCTTTAAAATCCGAAACATTCCCGAATATGATATTCACGACGTAACGGTTCAGTGGCGGAGCGGCTATACGCTGACGGCAAAGTTAGACCGTGAAAACCGGATTGAAACCTTATCGCTCCTTTCACCGCAGTAAGAATTTCTCCGGCTGTCCCGACGCCTTCAGACAGACGCCTTTTGAGCGGTTCGTCACACCAGTCATCTCATAACTATGGCGGAGGATTTCAGAATTGCGCCGGTTACGCTCCTATCCTTACTAACCGCACTTGCGTCCGCGACGTTTACACTCCCGACCGCGCGAAACACACTGACGACCGCAGCGATTACACTCGCTGCCGCGACGAACACACAGCCGACCGCAGCAATTACTCTGGCGACCGCAGCAATTACACTGGCGACCGCAACAATTACTATGGCAACCGCGGCAATTACTATGGCAACCGCAACAATTACACTCACGACCGCGGCAATTACACTCACGACCGCGACAATTACACTGTTGACCGCAGCAATTACACTGGCAACCGCACGGATTACACTGGCGACCGCGAAAAATTCTGAGGCGGGCGGTTTGTCTTTGTTTTTGTTGGATTTACGCCGATTGCCGGAAAAAGCAAAAGCGGAAAGCCCGGAGCCTTCCGCTTTTGTCATTTTGCAGTGCGCTGAGGCTTGTCAAGCCGCCGCTTTTTATTGGCGGGCGGCGACGAGCCGGGCGGATATTTAACGCCCCGCCGTGGTCGATGCCGCGCGTCCGCCGCCCTTGATGGTCATCTCGTTTAAAATCCAGCCCGCGCCGCCGACTTTCTCGGTGACGAAAAGCACGTAGCGAATATCGACCGCAATCGTGCGCCCGTAATCCTCGTCAAAGAAAATGTCGTTGCCCAAGCCCTCGTAGTTGCCGTCGAAGACGATGCCGACCTGCTCGCCGTTGCCGTTCAGAATCGGGCTGCCGGAATTTCCGCCGATGATGTCGGTCGTCGCCAGAAAATTGACCGGAACCGTGTCGCCGACGCCGTAGCGACCGAAATCGCGGTTGCGCTGAAGCTCCTTCAAACGCTGCGGAACGGCGAACGGGTCTTCGCCCGTATCTTTTTCGAGCACGCCTTTCAGTGTCGTGAAAGCCGCGTAGGTGACGGCTTCGCGCGGGCGATAACCGCGCACGTTGCCGAAGGTGAAGCGCAAGGTCGCGTTCGCGTCCGGGTAGGGCTTCGTGCCGCGCATCTCGCCCATTCCTTCGACATACAAATAGCGCAGGTTGCCGACTTCCTGGTTGAAGCGTGTCGTCCGCGCCGCGATTTGCGCCTGCTCCGCCGCCAGCCCGCTCATAATATCGACGATGTGCGGGTATCTTTTGTTCAAATCCTCCAGGCTCATATCATACAGCGCGAAGATTTTCTGCGGCGTGTTGAAGTCTTCTTTTTCCGCAATCATCTCGGCGAAAGTTTCCTGAGCCGCGCGGCGCTGCTTGCCCTGATAGCGGCTGAAAGCGTTATCAACGGGCGTGAAACGCTGGTTGGCGGGCAGCTCGTCAATCGCGCGCAGAAAATATTTAATCATCTCGCGCTCCAAAACCGGCTCGCGGTTCTGGAAGACGGAAGTAATCTCGCCGCGTTTTTCGTCAGTCAGCTTGATGCCTTTCGAGACGGCGTTGACGGCGTCGAAAACCTGTTTGAAAACCGGCATAATCGCCGTGTTCGGGAAAGTCCTCAGAACGCGGTCGCGCGC
>JALZHR010000199.1 GCA_030860665.1 Acidobacteriota bacterium | reverse complement strand
GAATTGCAGATTGAAAGCAAGCGGCTTTCGCCCGAGCAGGAGCGCGAGCACAGCGAATGGCGCACGGAGATTGAATCGGTCGTCAAATGTCTGCCCGCCGGCTATCGCGAATTGATTGTTTTGCGGCACTCGCAGGATTTGAGCTACGACGAAATCGCCGAAATCACCAATCTGCCGCTCGGAACGGTGAAAAATCGCCTTTTCCGCGCGCGTGAGATGATGCGCGATATGTTTATCGAGCGCGGCTTTACCGGAATCAGCTAAAGAAAGGAGAAAGCAGACTGATGAGTTATAACATTCAGTATCAGCCGAATATGTCGCTGCAAACGCCCGAACAGAAACAGTGGGCGCTTTTCCTGCATTTGTCGCAGCTTCTGAATTTTCTGATTCCGTTCGGCGGAGTCGCCGCGCCGATTCTCATCTGGCAGTTAAAAAAAGACGAGATGCCGCCGCTTGACGCGCACGGCAAGATGATTGTCAACTGGACGATTTCGTCGGTCATTTACGGTTTTATCAGCTTTATTCTGGTATTCGCCTTCTTTATCGGTCTGATTCCGATACTGGGGCTGCTCGTCTGCGGAATCGTTTTCCCGATTATCGGCGGCATCAAGGCGGGCAACGGCGAATTCTGGGAATATCCGCTGACGATTAAGTTTTTGAAATAAAGATTGCTGACAGCAGCTAACAGCTAACAGCTAATTGCTGATTGCCGAGAAATGAAAGAGCAAGCCGGTAAAATCGAACAGGAAATCTGCCCGCGCGCCGACATCGCCGTTTACGTCGACGGCGAGCTCGCGCCGCAACAGGAACTCGTTCTGGAACAGCATTTAGCCGCTTGCGAAATTTGCCGCACCGAGCTGAACGAGCAGAAAAAGCTGCTCCGCGCGCTGGATTTTCTGCTCGAAGAAAAGCCGTCCGAAATTGAAATCCCGAAAAATTTCGCCAAAGTCGTGGCGACGCGCGCCGAAAGCAGCGTCAGCGGCTTGCGCAACCGCGAAGAGCGCCGCCGGGCGGTTTTTCTGTGCGTATCGCTCGGTTTGATGGCGCTGGTCGGGCTCGGCGCGGACGCGCAGCGAGTTTTCTTCGCTTTCGGCGCGGTGTTTGAACAGATTGTGGCGGTCGCCGTATTTGTCGGGCATTTGACTTACGACATAGCTTTCGGCGTCGTCGTCATCCTGCGCGCGCTGGCTAATCAGACCGTCGTCGGCGCGGGCGCAGTGGTCGCGGTTCTGCTCGTCGTTTCCTGGATTGTTTCGCGGGCTGCGCTCTCGCGCTTTCGTCATTCGTCGTCGACGACCGCAGTCGCATCGCAGCACTTTAAAAAGTGATTTATACCGCAACGTTTAAAAATCCGTCCGTTTTCCAGCTTCCGCTCCGCCAGCTTCTCGCGGGACTCTTTTGCTGCGCCTTTATTTTCACGATTTCAATCTGCGCTCAGCAGCAGCAGCCGGGTATTTCGCTGGCTGATGAAAATACTCTGGTGGTCGAAGACGCGAAAGATATGGAAATTTATTCTTTCGGCAAAAAGGTCATCGTCAGAAAAGAGGCGAAAGGCGTGCTGGCGTTCGGCGGCGACGTGATTATCGAAGGACGCGTCGAAGGCGACGTGGCGACCATCGGCGGCTCGATTTATCAGAAAGAAGGCGCGTATATCGGCGGCGACGTGATTACGTTCGGCGGCGCGTATAAACACGATTCCGCCCAGCCTCTGCGCGATGCGGAAAAGGAAACCATCGTCTTTGCCGGATACGAGGACGAGCTGCGTGAGATGATGCAGAACCCGACGCAGATTTTCGCGCCGCAGATGAGCTGGTCGTTTCTCGCGCAGCGGCTTTTGTCGGCTTTGTTCTGGTTTATCGTTTCGCTCGGCTTGACGACGATTGCGCCCGGAGCGGTCAGCCGCGCCGTGGCGCGCTTTCAGCTTTCGACCGCGAAAATCATCGGTCTCGGTGTGCTGGCGGGCATCGTCAGCACCATCGGCGTGATAACCGGGCTGAAATTTCTGCCCAGCTACGTCGGCACGATTTCGGGCTTGATGGTTTTTGTGATTTTGATTCTGGCTTACGTCTTCGGGCGCGTCTCGCTTCAGATGAGCGCCGGTAAATGGCTGCAAAAATTGATTTTGCCCGAAAAGCGCCATTCCGAATCGGTTGCGCTTCTGTTCGGCGTTCTGATTTTCACGATTCTGCTTTCGCTGCCTTACGTCTGGGCTTTAACGGTTTTCGTGCTCTGGACGGCAAGCCTCGGACTGGTTTTGACCGCGCGCTCGACAAATAACTGGCAGAAAATCTAATCTCAATGGGTTTTGAGTTTTAAATTTTGAATGAAATTTACCGAATTCAAAACTAAAAATTCAACATTTAAAACTTTTCTTTCAACCCGCCTGTTAATAATTCAGTAATCCGTTCGTTATTATTTACAAAACTTTACACAGCCGCGAAACCAACGGCTTGTAAAATGCGTCTTTAAATATAGGGCAACCTTTAAACATAAAGGAGCGTATAAGTTTTGGTAATAATTCTTTATCCGTTTCAATAAGGACGAAAAAAATCAGAAATGTATAAAACATTAGCAATTACAGCTTTTTTTATTTTGTTTGCGAGCCTGACGGTTCCGGCGCAGGATGCGGTAAAGCCGACTTATTTTCAGGGCGATGTCGTTTCGGTGACGAGCGACAAGCTCAGTCTGCAAACCAAAGACGGCGCGACTATGGAAATCACGTTGCTGCCGACGACAGCTTATAAAAAGGTGTCGCCCGAAAAACCGAAGATTAGCGAAGCGGTCGACGCTACGCTTGCAGACATCGGCGCGGGCGATAAGATTGTCGTGTCGAGCATCATTCCGGCGGACAGAAAATCCATTCCGGCGCGCACCGTTTATCTGATGACGAAATCGGATATTTCCAAGCGAAACGAAGCCGAGCGCGCCGCGTGGCAGACGCGCGGAATATCGGGACGCGTCGTTTCCATCGACGTTCCGAACAAGAAAGTCGTATTGGCGGTGCGCGGTGTGGGCGGCGAAAGAAATATTACGATGACGCCGAAACAGGTGGTCGAATATCGCCGCTACGCGCCGGATTCGGTCAGGTTTGCCGACGCCAAGCCGAGCAGCTTCGGCGAACTGTCAATCGGCGACCAGGTTCGCGCGCTCGGCGATAGAGGCGCGGACGGCGCGACCTTTGAAGCGGAAAAAATCGTGTCCGGCTCGTTTAAGATGGTCGGCGGAACGATTACCGCCATCGACGCCGCGAAAAAAGAAATCACGATTAAAGACATTCAAACGAACAAGGAAGTCGTCATCGCCGTCAACGATTCCTCGATACTGAAAAATTTTCCGCCCGACGCGGCGCAGATGATGGTCGCGCGGATGACCGGCGGCGGAATGCAGCCTCCGGGCGGCGGAAACACGACGATGCGCCCGCCGAATCAGGGCGGAAATCAGCAGAATCCGCAGCAGCTGGGCGGCGGCGGTGGCGGCGGTCAGATGCGCGGCGGACGCGGCGAATTTGACGATATGATCGAACGTTTCCCGAATATCTCGCTGGCGGATTTGAAAATCGGCGGCGCGGTCGCGGCTTCGAGCACGGCGAGCGCAACGCCCGGTCGCGTGACGGCGATTAATCTTCTTTCGGGCGTCGAGCCTTTCTTCGCCGCGGCGGCGCAAGCTCAGCAGCGCGGCGGCGGCAATAATCAAAGCTCCCCGAGCCTGAACATTCCGGGCTTGGACGGAATCGGTTTGCCGTAAAAAGTTTTCCTGAAACCGCGTTCGAGGCTGTAATTTAATTCTATTTTATCTTTCGGCAGCCCGAACGCGTTTTCAATTTTCTGGATTTTAGAAAAATTCACGGGCAATTATTATGAAACAATTTTTATCATTCTTTTTTATCGGTCTTTTTACTTTATTTATAAGTTCGAGCGCCGCGCTGGCGCAGCAGACCGGAAGCTTGAACGGTCAGGTCGTCGATACGCTCGGCGCGGTCGTGGTCGGCGCGAGCGTGACCGCGATTGACGCTGCCGGCAAAGAAAAGACTGTCGTGACCAGCCGGCTGGGCGAATATTCGATTACCGGGCTTGCGCCGGGCAAATACACGATTCGCACCGCCGCGCCGACCTTTCAGTCTTACGAAAATACGGAAGTCGTCATCGAGGCTGGGCGTAATGAACTGGTTATCGCGCTGGTCGCGGCGGCAATCGAGGAGACGGTTGAAGTCGGAAACGAGGGTCAGGTCACGACCGACCCGGACGCCAACGCGAGCGCAACCGTTCTCAAGGACAAGGATTTGGATGCTCTGCCGGACGACCCGGACGAGCTGGAAGCGGCTTTGCAGGCTTTAGCCGGACCTTCTTCCGGACCGAACGGCGGTCAGTTCTACATTGACGGCTTTACGGGCGGGCGCATTCCGCCGAAGGAATCCATTCGCGAAATCCGCATCAACCAGAACCCGTTTTCGGCAGAATACGAGCGTCTCGGCTTCGGCAGAATCGAGATTCTGACCAAACCCGGCTCGGACAAATGGCGCGGCAGTGCGTTCTTTAATTTCAACGACGAAAGCCTGAACTCGCGCAACCCGTTTGCGCTGAACCGCGCTTCGAGCCAGATGCGCTTTTTCGGCGGCAACGTTTCCGGTCCGATTCAGAAAGGGAAGTCGTCGTTCTTTCTCGACGTCAGCAACCGCGACGTCCGCAACGCGGCGCTCGTCAACGCGACGGTTCTCGACCCGGCATCGTTCGGCATCGTCCCGTTTCAGCAGGAATTTACCGTGCCGACCAGCCGTCTTTCCATCAGCCCGCGTTTCGATTACCAGATAAACACGAACAACACTCTGGTCGCGCGCTACAGCTTTACGCGCAACAGTTCGGAAAATCAGGGTATCAGCGGCTTTTCGCTGCCTTCGCGCGCCTTTGAAACGTCGAACACTTCGCACGAATTTCGCCTGACGGAGACGATGATTGTCAATCCGAAAACAATCAACGAAACCCGCTTTCAATACGAATGGCAGAAGCGCGAGCAGCTTGGCGACAACACGATTCCGACCATTAACGTTTCGGGCGCTTTTACGGGCGGCGGCGCGCAAATCGGTCAGAATTTCACCAGCGACCGCCGCTGGGAACTGTCGAATTACACGACCACTTCCTTAGGAAAAAATAACGAGCACGCTGTCAAATTCGGCATACGCCTGCGCGGAATCTCGGTTGAAGACCGCTCGGAATCCGGTTTCGGCGGCACGTATGTTTTCAACGGTTTCAGAGCGACGGGCGACCCGTGCGACATCAACGGGGACAGTTTCGTCTCGTCCATCGAGCAATATCGCTGTAGAGTTCTGGGACGAACCGAGGCGCGCTACAACCCGAGCCAGTTCGTTATCACGACCGGCGACCCGCTGGCGGATATTTCGCAGATGGACGTCGGTTTGTTCGTCACCGACGACTGGCGCGTGCGTCCGGATTTGACGCTCAGCTTCGGCTTGCGCTACGAAAACCAGAACAACATCAGCGATAAAATGAATTTAGCGCCGCGCTTCTCGTTTGCGTGGTCGCCGGGCGCGGGCGGCGCTCGCCAGCCGAAAACGGTTTTCCGCGGCGGCTTCGGAATTTTCTACGACCGCTTCAGCGAAAATTATTCGCTGCAAGCCGAACGCTTTAACGGCACGCGTCAGCTTCAATTTATCGTGCCGCAGGGTTCGGAAATTCTTTCGCAGCCGGTTTTCACGGCTAACGGGCAGGTTCAGAATTCGATTACCGCCGCGCAGCTTTCGGCGATTGCGCCGCGCGTCGGAACGATTCGCCGCGTGTCGGACGATTTACAAGCGCCCTACACGATGCAGATGGCTCTCGGCGTCGAGCGTCAACTGCCGATGCGCACGACGTTAGGCGCGTTTTTCATCGCTTCGCGCAACCTTCACGTGCTGCGCCTGCGCAACGTGAACGCGCCCGTTTGCGGTCTGACGACGGCTTGCCCGGAAGGCGCGGCATTGCAGGCGCTGCGCCCCGACCCGAGCCTCGGCAATATCTATCAATACGAATCGAGCGGATTTTTAAACGCGCGGCAGTTGATTGTCAACTTTAACTCGCGTTTGAATCCGAATTTCACATTGTTCGGCAACTATCGTCTCGGCTGGGCGAAAGGCGACGCGGAAGGCGGCGGCTTCTTCGGCGGCGGCGGCGTCGGCTTCCCGGCTTACAGCTATGATTTGAGCAATGAATACGGTCGCTCGGTGCTCGGCGTGCGTCATAACGTCTTCATTGGCGGAAACTTTACGCTGCCCTGGAA
>JALZHR010000123.1 GCA_030860665.1 Acidobacteriota bacterium | reverse complement strand
TCTTTCGGTACGTCGCCCGGAAGTTCCGTGAAGCGGTCAGCCAGCCTTCGCGGCAGAGCCTCGAAACCGTCGCGCAGCGTGAGAAAGACGGTTTCGTCGTTGTATTCGGTCGCCGGAAGTTGCGTCACGGCGTTGGCGTTGGCGACGTTGGCGTCGTAGCCGCCCGCGTCCTTCATAAACTGGTAGCCTTCGTTGCTCAAAACGCGATACAGCAAATCCCAGAAGCCGTACTGCCAGATTGGCTTTCCGAAAACCTTGATTTTCATCTGGTCGCAGAGGCTTAAATTGGCGAAGTTCGGATAGATGTTGTTCATCACCTGAACCTGCAAATTCGTCGGACCTAAGCCGCGCTCAGACCAGGCGAGGTTGTAGGGAACTTTATCGGGGTCGTCCAGCTCGTGCAGGCGCAGGTGTTTTCCGCGCAGGTAGAAAAGATTGCAGTTCGAGCCGACCGGCGCGGGCGCGCCCATCGGAAATTGTTTGGTCGGCAAGCCCAGATGCTCGACCAGATTCGTCACAATCGGGTGTTGCGTCGGAATATAACGCATTCCGCCCAGCTCGGCTTTCACGTTCGGCAAGCCCGGCATCGTGACCGTGTAAAGACGCCCGCCGATGCGGTCGCTGTATTCAAAGAGGGCGATTTTCGCCTTCGCGCCTTTTTCCTGTTGAAGCCGCCACGCGGAGTAAGCGCCGGAGACGCCTCCGCCGACCACGGCAATATCTAAGTCCATATTCAGCTCCTTTAGCAAGTAAGTAGTAGATTGCTCAAGTCGCCGGTCTTACGGCTTTAGAAGAATTTGCCCGTCACGGACGCGAAAATTAAACGGGTTTTTTCGTATATTTCGTGCGCGTTTCTGCGTGCGTGGGCATCTTTTCTAAGAACGGATTAACCGGCGGCTTTGGTTTTTAAGTAGTTGTGGTGTTGCAACCGATTTGATTTATCGCTTTCCGGTGCTTTTTAAGCTCCTTAATAAACGGGTTTATGTATAGCGTAGCTTCAACAATGAAAACCCTTGCCGCTGCGGCAGGAAAAACGGCGAGAAAAAGCACCTGCTTTCAGGAAAGCCCGCAGGTTGAGGAGAATAGTAGCTTTGAAGCAGCCGCCTTGTCAATAATTTTATTTACTGAACGCTTATCACTTTCGGTCGAGAAATGATTTAAATAAATTGCCGCCAGCTTTAGCTAGCAGATTAATAGGCAATAAAAACAAAGGCTTTAGCCGAAAACAATTAAAAATCAATCATCCTTTCGGCTTTAGCGCAATTCGGCTAAAGCCGAAAGGATATTTATTCAATTAGATTCGGCTAAAGCCTTTGTGTGTGCTCAAAGCTGTCCACTAGCTAAAGCTAGTGGCAACTCATAAAGCAAAACCGATAAGCGCTCAGTTTTATTTAAAACGCGCGAATTTTTCCCGAAATCGGAGAGACGCGGGAGACAGAGAGACGTGGAGACGCGGAGATGCGGAGAAAGATGAGCTGACGCCCAATCTCCGTGTCTCCGCGTCTCTACGTCCCCGCGTCTGTCTTTCCTCGTTTTACTGCGGTTTCAGCACGACTTTGCGCCACTGGTTTTTCTCTTTGTTGAATTCGTCGTAGGCGCGCGGCGCGTCGTCTAGCCGCAGGCGATGCGAGATGACGAAGGTCGGGTCGATTTTGCCTTCTTCGATGAGCGCGAGCAGGCGCGGCATATATTTGTGCATATGCGTCTGTCCCATCTTGAAGGTCAAGCCTTTGCCGAATGCCGCGCCGAAATTGAATTTGTCGAGAAATCCGCCGTAAACGCCGGGAACCGAAATCGTTCCGCCCTTGCGGCAGCAGTGAATCGCCTGCCGGAGAGCGTGCGGGCGGTCGGTGGCGAGAAACAATTTCGCCTTCACGTAATCGAGCAAAGCGTCCGGCGCGACGCCGTGCGCTTCCAAGCCGACCGCGTCGATGCACGAATCCGGACCGCGCCCGCCGGTTAAATCTTTCAGCGTGCCGAACACGTCTTCCCTGTCGAAATTAATCGTTCGCGCTCCGGCTTCCTCCGCCAGCTTCAGGCGGTCTTCATAGTGGTCAATCGCGACGACCTGTTCCGCGCCGAGCAGAAATGCGCTTCTGACGGCGAATTGCCCGACCGGACCCGCGCCCCAGACGGCGACCGTATCGCCTTCCTTGATGTCGCAGTTTTCCGCCGCCATATAGCCGGTCGGGAAAATGTCCGACAGGAAAAGAACCTGCTCGTCCGTCAAGCTGTCGGGAACTTTCAGCGCGCCCGTGTCGGCGAAAGGAACGCGGACGTATTCCGCCTGACCGCCCGCAAAGCCGCCGAGCATATGCGAATAACCGAACAGACCCGAACCGGAAAAGCCGTAGAGCGTTTCGGCAATCCCGGCGTTCGGGTTCGAGTTGTCGCAGCACGACCACAGCTCGCGCTCGCAGAAAAAGCAATTTCCGCAGGCAATCGTAAACGGAATCACCACGCGGTCGCCGATTTGCAGATTTTTCACGTCCCTGCCGACTTCGACGACCTCGCCCATAAACTCGTGCCCGAGAATGTCGCCCGCCTGCATCGTCGGAATATAGCCGTTATATAAATGCAAATCCGAGCCGCAAATCGCCGTCGTCGTAATCCGCAGAATCGCGTCGCGCGAATTCAGAATCTGCGGGTCGGGCACGTTCTCGACGCGCACGTCGTGTTTTCCAAACCAACAAACTGCTTTCATTTATATTTCTCCTTCTTCAAAATTTTCACCGCAGAGACAGGGAAACGATGAACGCGGAACGATGAACGCGGAATTTGCAA
>JALZHR010000193.1 GCA_030860665.1 Acidobacteriota bacterium | reverse complement strand
TTACCGCGCCGATTGCCCGAAGCATTTCCCGCCGCGTTACCGGCGCGGCGGCTGCGGCGGGACGCTGCCCGAACCGTTTTTCCTCGCTCTCCCGTGTCGTCATAAATAACGAATTCAATCCGCAGCAACGGTATTCCGGAAAAAATGATTCCGGCGACCGCCGAATATCCCGACCCGGTCGGAGCACGCGTTTCGCGGGTTTCAAAAAAATACTTGTTCGCCTGCATCTAACTTTAACTGTTGCCCGAAGACGACTCTGTTTCCTAGCGGACAGAACAACCATTCCGCCCGTGCCGAAAGAAAAAAAAGATTTGCGGGTTAGGGAAAAAGCTGAAATCGATTTTCGTATCGGGCAGTTCCTGAGTCATTAGCCCGACAGAAGAGATGGCGAATTATTGTTATCATCCGGACTTATGAGTATGCTGGAGAAGCGACCGATTCCTGACGGTCGAATGAGAATTATACGGTTGTTGACCGACGCGCAGAAAGAGGCTCTCCGAGCACTCAAGCCGGACGGACTGCTTATTCTCAACTTTTACGAAATCGAACTTATGCAGTCTGAAACCTGGATTGAATACTGGTTTGATGAAAATGCGCTGACCGAGGACGATTTACGCTCTTTAATAGACAAAGCTCTCATCAGCGCCGCCGGAGACAATTGCCCGGCTCCGTAAAAGCGAAAAATCAAGGAAAGGAAATTGTAAATTGTAAATTCTAAATTAATTCGGATAATATTTTCCGGGATAATTTAGAATTTACAATTTCGCTTTTGATTTATCGCTGTTTTGCTTATTTTTGTGCAAAGCCTGTTGCCGACGTTCCGCAAATAGCTCAAACCTTCCGCCAAGCCGGAAAACGGCGAAATGCGCGGACGTTCACAATAAAAATTTAACCGTTTTAATCCTACAGCGGTTCTCCGAAATCCGGTGCGCCGTTTTCCTTCCAGCCGAACGGTTTGGCTCGAACCTGTCTCGCCCAGCCCGCGCCGCTCGAACGCGCGGCGTGATAAATAATCCAGTCTTTTCCCGTCCTGTCTCTGACGAACGAGCAATGCCCGGGAGCGAAAATCGTCCCGGTTTTTTTGAATACCGGCTCCGATTCCTTACGCCAGGACGACGCATCGAGCGGATTTCCGCCGAGATAGGTTAACTGTCCGAGGCAGTAATCGTCCGTCCAGCTTCCGCTCGCCGAATAAATTATAAATACTCGCCCGTCGCGCGCCAGAGCCTGCGGTCCTTCGTTGACGTAAGGATAGCCCCGCTTTTCCCAATCGTATTCCGGGCGGGAAATACAGCTCCGGACAGTGGAAAGCGTCCAGGGATTGCTCATCCCGGCGATGTAGATATTCTGGCTCGCATTAACGGATTCGTCCCAGCCCGACCAGATGAAATACCTTTCGCCGCCGGGCATTTCCAAAACCGAGCCGTCAATCGCCCAATGTTCGGAGCTGCCCGCGAGCTTTCCCTTGAAGGCGTAGCGTCCCTGCGGGTCGCCGGAAAGCGATTCGATTACGTAGATGCGCTCCTGCCCGTGATTGCCGTTATAGAGCGCGAAGTAGACGTACCATTTTCCGTCGAGAAATTGCAGCTCCGGCGACCAAATCTCGACGTATTCGGGCGCTTCGCCGCCGGGCGCGCCCGTCCAGATTTCAATCAGCGGAGCATCCGCCATCTCTTTCAGCGAATCGAACTTCGACACTAAAATCTTTCGTTTATGACGGTCGACCGTACAATAATAAAAACTGTCGCGGTGAGAAATCACCCACGGGTCTTCGCCGTCGGCGACCAGAACGTTAGTCTGGTCGCCGCTCGGCGGCAGCGCCCGCGCCCGCGCCGTCAGCACATTGATTTCCTCGACGCTCATCGGCTGCAATTTTTTATGAAGTTCCGTAGACATCGGCTTATCCTTTTATCAAATGGCTTGCGGAACGTGATTCACCGTTCGGCAAAGATTAACGCGCGATTAAGTTTATGATAACCGATTGGGATTGCGTTCAAAACGTTTACCGCCGAATTTGTTTTGCCAGCCGCGCCGTTTGCGGAAAGCGGCTGAGAGAAAGCAAAACGCGCCGGAAAACGTTATAATTCAGCGTTTGATAACTTTATTGACAGGGGCGGCGGGAAGATATGAAAAGCGTTGAACTCAAGCGTGATTTTCCTGAACCTGACGCGCCTCTGATTCGGCGAATATGGAGCATTTCGACGTATTAATTGTGGGAGCCGGGCTGTCGGGCATCGGGGCGGCGGCGCATCTGAGGATGGAATGTCCGGAGAAGAGCTTTGCGATTCTGGAAGGACGCGCGACGATGGGCGGGACGTGGGACTTGTTCCGGTATCCGGGCATCCGCTCGGATTCGGATATGTACACGCTCGGCTACAGGTTTCGCCCGTGGAGCGACCCGAAAGCGATAGCCGACGGTCCCGCAATTCTAAAATATATCCGCGAGACGGCAGAGGAGTTCGGAATCGAAGAGAAAATACGCTACCACCATCGCGTCAGACACGCTTCGTGGTCTTCCGACGAAGCTCGTTGGACGGTGGAGGCGGAAGCGGGAGCGGAAAAGTCGATGGTTCGCTTCACGTGCGGCTTTCTCTACCTCTGCACCGGCTATTACGACTACGAAAGCGGTTACACGCCCGAGTGGTCGGGTATGGAACGTTTCCGGGGGCGAATCGTGCACCCGCAGAAGTGGACTGATGACATTGACTATGCGGGCAAGCGTGTCGTGGTAATCGGCAGCGGCGCGACCGCCGTCACTCTCGTTCCCGCGATGGCGGAGCGCGCCGGGCACGTTACAATGCTCCAGCGCTCGCCCACATACATCGTCGCCCGCCCTTCAGAGGACAAGATAGCGAATTGGCTGCGGGCGCTGCTGCCAGCGCGAGCCGCCTACGCAGTCACGAGATGGAAGAACGTGCTGCTGGCGATGTTCTTCTACAACCTTTCGCGCAGGCGACCTTCGATAATGAAACGCTTAATCGCGAAAGGCGTGAAGAAGGAACTGGGCGAGGAATTCGACGCCAGGCACTTTACGCCGAGCTACAATCCGTGGGACCAGCGCCTGTGTCTCGTGCCGGATTCAGACCTTTTCCGGGCGATACGCGATGGCAGGGCTTCGGTCGTCACCGACCACATCGAAACCTTTACCGAAACCGGGCTGCAATTAAAGTCCGGCGAGCATCTCGACGCGGACATCGTCGTGACGGCGACCGGGCTGGTGCTGAAGCTGATGGCTGGATTGCGGCTCACAGTGGACGGCGAACCGGTCGATTTGTCGAAGACGATGGCGTATAAAGGGATGATGTACAGCGACGTGCCGAATCTCGCCTCCGCCTTCGGCTACACGAACGCCTCGTGGACTTTGAAATGCGACCTGACGGCGGAATACGTCTGCCGGCTGCTGAAATATATGGACAGCCGCGGCTACGCGATATGCACGGCGCGCGCGAGCGACCCGAGCGTGAAACCCGAGCCTGTCTTGGACTTCACGTCCGGCTACGTCCGCAGGGCGCTCGACACGCTGCCGCGGCAAGGGTCGAAAACGCCCTGGCGTCTGCACCAGAATTACGTCAAAGACCTTTCGATGCTGCGTTACGGGCGCGTGGACGACGGAACGATGGAGTTCAAATAACATTTATCATTTATCATTTATCATTTATCGGCATCGCGATATTAAATGATAAATGATAAATGTTAAATGTTACATAAGAATGCGGGCATTACCTTGCGTCTTTCAATACGGCGCGGGCTGCGTAATAACCGCACATCCCGTGGACGCCGCCGCCCGGCGGCGTTGACGATGAGCAGATGTAGAGTCCACTGGTAGGCGTCCGGTAAAGCCGCCGCGTCGGGCGCAGAAACAATTGACTGAGGTCGGTAGCGCCGCCGCTGATGTTGCCGCCGACCAGATTCGCGTTGTGCCGTTCGAGCGCGGCTGGCGGCATCACGTTTCGCGCCAGAATACAGTCGCGAAAGCCGGGCGCGAAACGCTCAATCTGATTCTCGATTCGCTCGGTCATATCGAAGGTCGAATTGTTGGGAACGTGGCAGTAAGCCCAAGCCGTGTGTTTGCCTTCGGGCGCGCGCGTCGAATCGAATAAGCTCTGCTGCGCGACGAGCACAAACGGTTTTTCGGCGTGCATCCCGTTTTCCGCCGCCGCTTCGGCAATCATAATTTCTTCCAGCGTGCAGCCGAGATGAACCGTCGCCGAGCGCAGGCATTCTTTCGCCCGCCACGGAATCGGCTGGCTGAGCGCCCAGTCGATTTTAAAAGCGGCTGAACCGTAGCGAAAACGTTCGAGCTTGCGCCGGTAGCTTTCGGGCAATCGGTTTCCCGCCACGCGCAGAAGCCCGCGCGGCGTCAAATCACAAAGAACGACGCTGTCCAGCGTCAGCAAATCGTCGAGCGATTCGACCGTCGCGCCCGTGATAATCTCGCCGCCCGACGAGCGCAGGTGAGATACCAGCGCATCGGCGATTTTCTGCGAGCCGCCGCGGGCGATAGCCCAGCCGTCGACGTGACCGGCAACGCCGAGAATCAAGCCGAACGAAGCGGTAAACAACCGGTCTAGCGGAAGCATCGCGTGAGCCGCGATGCCCGCGAAAATAGCCCGTGCGCGCTCGCCCTCGAAACGGCTTTTCACCAGCCCTTCAGCCGACCGCATCGCGCTCAAGCCGAAGCGCGCATAAGCAACCGGATGTCGCGGCACGCGCAAAGGTCCGAGCAAATCCGGCAGCAGCTTTTCCCAATCGTAGACCAGCGGCTGAATTAATTTTCGATACGCGGCGGCATCGCTTGCGTTTCCGAAAGTTTCGCCCGTTTCTCCAATCGACTTTTCGAGCAGCGCCGCCGTGCCGTCGTCGAAAGGATGCGCGACGGCGGCTGGCGGGTAAATCCATTCCAGCCCGTGTTCTTCTAGCCGCAGCCTGCGGAAAAACGGCGACGCGACGCCGAGCGGATGAACCGTCGAGCAGATGTCGTGGATAAAACCCGGCAGCGTTACCTCTTCGGAACGCGCGCCGCCGCCGACCGCGCTCGCCGCCTCGCGAACCGTCACGGCGTATCCAGCCTGCGCCAGCTCGATGGCGGCGGCAAGCCCGTTCGGTCCCGAACCGACGACAATCGCCTGCTTTTTCCCGGAAGAGCGGTTCATATATGTGCTTACTTTACACGAAAATAGCGTGTTTCGATTAAAATTCTACCGGTTTGAACAAAAGTTCGCTTATTCACAGGTCGTAGCCACGGAAATTTCGGGCACGAGGTCGGCATCCGGCGACTCGGTATGAAATTCCGCGATGCTTTTCCGCTCGAATATCAGAAAAGTCAGAATCGCCATAATCGCCACGACAACGGCTAAAGAAAGCGGCGTGTGGTTATAAAAAGCGCCGACGCAGAAGCCGGTCAAAGCCGCTCCGGCGGTTTGCAGGCTGCCGATGAGCGAAGAAGACAACCCGGCGAGCCGCCCGTGCGGAGCCATCGCCGCCGAAGTGGCGTTCGGCTGCACCAGACCCAGACCGAACATATAAATCATCATCGGCACGATAACGCCCGCCAGACCGCCGACGTCGAATGAAACCAAAAGCACCAGCAGGACGGCGGCGACAAGAATCAGATAGACGCCGCGACGCAGCAAAACCGACGGCGGAGTCTTTTTGACCAGAAAGCGATTCGCGCTCGCTCCGAGCATTACGGCAAGTGCGGTCAGCGCGAAAAAATACCCGAAATTGTGCTCGGCGACTTTAAAAACGTCGATTAAAACAAAAGGCGAGCCGCTGATATAGGCGAACATTCCGGCGTAGGAAAACGCCGCCGTCAGCGTGTGGCGCAGGCTGGAACGATGCGCCAGCACAACGGCAAAATCGCGCCATAACGAATTCGTCCGGCTGCCGCCGCTCGCCTCGCCCGCATCTTCCGCCGCCCGCGCCAGAGTTTCGGGAAGCCTCAGCCAGCCGACGACCAAAAGCAGCGCGCCGCTGAAGCCGAGGACGATAAAAATCGAAGACCATCCCAAACTGACCAGCAGATAGCCGCCGAGCGTCGGCGCGACGAGCGGCGCGATAATCATTACCTGCGTGATTCTGGACAGAACGGACGAAGCCTCGCGGCTGTTGAAACAATCGCGGACGACGGCGCGGGCGATAATCGGTCCGACGCTCGCGCCCAAGCCCTGAACGAATCTGCCCGCGACCAGCATCGGCAGGGAAACGCTGGCGGCGCAGATTAAACCGGCGACGCTGAAAATCCCTAACCCGATTAATAAAACCGGTCGCCGTCCGAAGCGGTCGGACAAAGGTCCGCAGATGAGCTGCCCGACGGCGAAACCAGCCAGAAAAAGACTGAGCGTCAGTTGAACCGCCGAGACGCTCTCGCCGAAGACCTCTTGCAGCTCCGGCATCGCCGGCAGATTCATATCAATCGACAGCGCCGTCATCCCGGTCATCGCCGCCAGCAAAATTATCGAAGGAGTTTTCTTCGCAAACGTTTTCCGCTTCATTCAAATAAAAAGCGAGCGCCCGCCTTATCGGAAAAAGGTCAGACCGCGCCGCTAATGCTGCTGCCGCTGCCGACAATAAAATTCCGGACTCCGTTTCAAGCCCTTTAACTTTAAACTTCTAAACTTCGATAATAACGCGGCGGCTCAATTTAGCCTACCGCGCCGCCTGCCGCCGAATCGCTGCCCGTCTCTTCCGTTTTTGAATCAGGCTGAAACCGGCGCGGATGAAAATGGAAAAGATAAAGCGCGAAAAAATCACCTGCTGATTTTTCGCTTGAAGCGCGCGGTCGTCTTCGCGCTGAGGCGAATTTCATAAGGCGAAAAAAATAGAATTTCGGCAAGCGCCCGAAAATTAATGTTTTCGGGCGCTTTTCTATTGAAAAGGTCGATATTAGAATTATTCCGTTTTAACAAATCCGTTTGACGAGGAAATAAAAATGAAGAAGCTGTTTTTGGGAATTCTCGGGTTTATCGCGGCATACGTGCTTGTCGGCGCTCTGCTCGACAGGGTCGTCTTTCCCGAAGCCGAGCCTGCGCCGGAATATTATCCGCGTGAAGGTCAGACGTTCGTCAGCAAATCCGAAGGCTTTCGACAGACCGTTCTGAAGCGCGAAAACGGTCTAATCTGGCTCGAACTCGCGTTGGAGCCGAACGCCGCCGGACCGCCCGAGCATATTCATACGACGTTTCCCGAAAAATTCATCGTCGCCGAAGGCACGCTGAGCCTGCTGGTCAACGGGGAAAAGAAAACTTTGCGACCGGGCGAGTCGTTGTTGATTCCGCCCGGCACGCCGCATAAACCTTTCAACGAGACGAGTGAGCCGGTCGTCGTCAAAGGACCGCTGACGCCCGAATACGGAATACCCGAACAGTTCAGCGTCTTTCTCACGCAGGCATACGCTTATTTCGACGAGTCCGAAGCGAACAGCCGACCGCCGAAAGTTCTGCTGCAAATGTCCAGATTCAGCCCGAAATACGACACCTGGCTCGCCAGCCCGCCGGTTTTCGCCCAAAAATCCCTGTTTTTCGCCGTCGGTCCGACGGCGCGCCTGCTCGGATACCGGACTTATTACGAAAAATATATGCCCAACAGGTCGGCGGCGGAAAAACCTTCGCAGTCGTTAAATGCCGGGCGATAGTTTTGCGCGAATTATCCTGACGACATCCGGGGCAGGCGGAAAGAAAAGAATAGAAGCTTCTTTAGCCGTCAATCATAAAACTATATAATCGGTAATCCGGAGCGTAACTCGTATGAACTCGCCGAAACAGGACGAAAGAATACTGCACACCAACATCGGAGATTTCCCGCTGGACGAATATTGCCTCAAATTGAGCGGGCGGCAATGGAGAATTCTGCACGTCAATGCCGTTCTGTCTCAGGCTGAAGAATCGGACTTTCTTCGCGAATTGAAGGATAAGCTGCCTTACGGCGTAACGCTCTGGGCTTCGGCTATCGCTCTCGCTCACGAGGTCGCCGCGCGCGCCGGTTTCTTTCGCGGCGTGCGCGTGCTGGAACTCGGCGCGGGAACCGGTTTAGCGGGAATTGTCGCCGCATCGCACGGAGCGCGCGTGGTGCAGACCGACCGGAACGAGCTGGCGATGTCTGTCTGCCGTCGAAACGCGGCGCTGAACGGCATCGAAACGATAGAGCAGCGCCTGGTAGACTGGACGAATTGGGAATACAGCGAACGATACGACCTGATTCTCGGCTCGGATATTCTTTACGACGAAGAAATGCACCCGCACCTGCGGCGAATCTTCGAGACCAATCTCGTGCCCCCGACCGGGCGAATACTGCTGTCGGACCCGTTTCGCGCCCCGGGCGTCAAACTGCTGGAAGAACTGGAAAAAGACGGCTGGGTTATCAATATGAGCAAGTGGAGCGTCGGGGAAGAGGCTTCCCCGCGCTCAATCGGAGTTTTCGAGCTGACGCCGCCGCCCGCGCCCGCGTCGGGATAGCGCCTGCCGGCTGAAGAAGGAGCTGGCGATACGAAACAATCAAGCTCTTGAGCTGCCGGTTCATTTAGGCTTCGACCGCCACATAACGTAATTCTGAAATACGTATTTCCACGGCACGGCGATAATCGGCAGCAGAACCATCAGGAACACGCCCGCCATTTCCGCGGCTGGCGAATCCGCCAGCGTGCCCGCGCGCCACAAAGGATAGGCGACGACAATCAGCCAGAGCGTCTTGTAAAATATCATAAATATCATAATCGGCAGCCATCTGAGCGGATGAATCAGCCCCAGAACGGCTAAGGTCGGGTATGCCGCCCAGACGCAGGTCGCCACGGCTCTGACGTGGTCGTTCCACGCGCCTTCGTGCGTGATAATCGTCTTCCACGACTCGGTGGCGACGAAAAACGCCATCAAAAAATAAAGCAGCCTCAGCAGATAGATGTTTATCGGGCGAACGCCTTCGTAATTCGCGTAATCCGGTCTGAAAAGATTTTTAATGATGTTCATAATTGCTACACCTCGTTGGAGTTGAAATGGGTTTAAAGATGTTCCCATTCGCAATTACGTCGGGAAAACGAAAAATGTTTACTAAAACAAACGGGAAAATTTTTGAGAGATTACGCGTCGCCCGCCGGAGCGGCAACCGGGCGAGCAAGCAAAATAAACCGGTTTTCGTTCGGGGTTTTCTGCCTGATATTCAGCTCAGTTTCGTCTGTATGAGTGAATGTATTCGCGGGTAAATTATGCCTAAGATTAGCCCGTAGAGTAATTGACTGCCGAATAGTCCCATCGCCGGGTAGCCTGTCGCCAGCGGTCGCCCGGCGGCGAACTGCCAGACAGTGACCGGACCGAGCATCCAGAGCAGAAAGCCGTAGCTGATGCCGAACAGCCAGCCGCCATGCCGGTCGTTGGCGGCTCGCTTGAAGATTTGAGCGTAGATGATTCCGGCGATTATCATCACGCAGGCGTCAATCGCCGTAACCTGCCAGAGGCGCAGACCGGACGCTTCTGATGCGCTTTCAAACGCGCCCGACCAGTAGCGAACCGCAGCCGCCGGAATCAGCGCCAGCGCCCCGCCGATAGCGCCGGTCAGCCGCGGTCGCTGCGTCGGTCCGGGCGTATTGCCGTGCGCGCGCATATACTG
>JALZHR010000158.1 GCA_030860665.1 Acidobacteriota bacterium | reverse complement strand
CCGTCTTCCAGCTTGTCATACTCGGCTTGCGCCAAAGCGCGGTCTAAATAATCGCTCAAAATATATTGTCCGGTCATAGCAGATTTATCTTAGCTTTAAATTACAATCATTATAGTTAACTATACTAGGCTATTCATTTTCTATAGTAACAGGAAAATCTCTGCTTCCCTGTTTTGTAAAAAGCCTTACTAAAATTTTTCTTTCATTAATCGCAGTTTCCTTTCCATAAGAAATAAAATAGGCTTGAAAAGAAGTATAGGCATTTGGAAATAAAGTCGGAAAATCCGGCATCATATGTAGATACGCACCACTAGGCAATGACGTAGTCGTAACCTTGCTAACAGACATGCTTCTATAGTTACTGCAATGACTGAACTTATGAGTGATTATACCTATCTTGAAATCGCCCGAGTTAAAAGTCTCAGTTGAAGAATTAAATATTGTAATCACCAAGGGAATGTTTCTATTGAAAGCATATTTTCCTTTTTCAAGAGCTAAATTTTCTTGTCCTAAGAAAAGTTCTAGACCCAATTTAATCTCAGATGATTTTGTTGGGGGATTTTCAATAAAGTACTTAACTCTTTTTTCTAATTCATCTCGAAGAATCGAAATTTTTGTTCCGTAAACAATATGCGTAAAGTGTTTTAAGTCAAAGGGAATATCATCGGCGTTTTTAGTAAGTAATATAGTCAGTTTTCCTAAAGCATGAGCGTAGCCTACTTCATAAAAAACATTCGGATTACGCCCTGACATATCAGCAACTATTAAATCCGCTTTTGCTATTTGATTGTAAACTCGGTCAAGGATTCTTTCGCTGAATATCTGCTCATCAACCCGCTCGCAATACGCTCCAGCCTTATCGCAAGCCTCTTTAATTCCTAAGCGATAAACATCATCAAATTCTTCGCTGAAAGGCATAAGAACAAAACAGAACGGCTTTGGCGCTGTTGTTTTAGTATCAGCCATAACAATTTAAATTCCTGAGTATGCTCAAACTACTTCAATTAAATTTATCCTAACATGAAAATTAAATCCTGATATTCCCAATCTTTTCCGGCTTTTTGTCCGAACTCGGTTTCAGATACGGCGAGTTGTCCTGCTCGCGTTTTGATGATTCGTCGGACGAGTGCCATTTCATCCATTCGCTCGGGGCGTCGAAGGTTTCGCCGCCGTGCTGAGTCAGACGCTTGCGGATGCGGCACATTACGGGCGTGTTGATGCCGACGCCGCTGATGACGGCTTGACCTTTGGTCAGGGCGGGCAGCTCGGCGAGCATCGCGCGTCCCGCGCCTTCGACCGATTGGGCGATGGTTTGCTGGTCGATGGGGTTGACGATGCGCATAATTATCTGCGTCATACATTGCGAGAGAACGTCCTGGTCGAGCTTGCCCGGTCGCTGCGTGATTAAGCCGATGCCGACGCCGAATTTGCGACCTTCGGCGAGGATTTGCTTCAGGATGTTGGTCGAGACGACGCTCGCTCCGGCGGGCGCGAAGCGGTGCGCTTCTTCGAGCAGCGTGAAGACCGGGTAGGGCAGGTGATTTTCCGTGTTCGCCTGCGCTTCGCCGCGCGTGGTCAGCACTCGCGCTTTGTTGACGCGGCGCAGAAGAGTGCCGACGATGACCTGCTGCTCGTGCTGCTCGATGTCGGAAAGCTCCAGAATCGTGCAGCGTCCGGGCGCGAAAAGGTCTTTTAAAGGAATGTGCTCCTGCGCCGAAAAAATGCTGTCCGGCTTGTCGAAGCGCGAGTCGAGCCGCCACAAAAGACCTTCAATCGAAGAAACGTTTCCGCCGTCTCCGGGTTTTCCTTCGCTGCCGTATTTTTGCGCTTCGACCTCAATTCGCAAATCGTGATAAGCGTAGGCGTAATCCTGCCGCCGCTCGAAGCGCAGCCTTTCGTTCAGGCTGCGAAACGCCTGCGCGAGAAAATGCAGCATTTTATCCGAAGTTCCCTCGGGCAGAAGATATTTCACGTCCGCCTCGGTCAGCGTCGAAAAGCGAACCTTGATTTTGTCGGGCGTAAAGATTTTGACTTCCGGCTTGTAGCCGTCTTTGCCGAAAAACTGCTCGTCGCCCTGAATCGACTGCATCGTGTGATATTCGCCGTGCGGGTCTACAATCAAAACGGCGGCGCGGTTGTATTGATTCATCAATTCCTCGACCAGAACGCCCGCCGTGTAGGATTTTCCCGAACCGGTCGAAGCCAAAATAGCCAGGTGCGTCGAAACGACGTCCTTGATTGACAGCACGACCGGAACTTCGCCCGCGTTTCTCGTTAGTAAACTGCCGATATGCGCCGAGCCGAGTTCCGCGCTGCGTTTCGGCGAGAGCATCTGCGTCAGGGTTTCCGAAGACGTCATAAAAACCGCGTCGCCCGGATTCGGCGGAATGCGCGGGTTGACGAAATCCTTTAAAACGCGGTCGAAATAGCCGACGGTTTCGACCTGAATTTCGTAAATCTCGCACGAATCGCCGTTTAATCCGATGAGCGCGGAAACGAGCGCGGGCGGCGTGTTCGGGTCGGCTAAGAATGCGTCCGGCAGATTGCGGACGATTCTTCTGCCCTTAATCGTCCCGATAATCTGGCGCGTCTGCTCGCCGTCTCTGGCGCGATAATAGACGAATTCGCCGATGCGCGTTTTTTCGTTGTCCTTGGTGATAAAAAGGTATTCGTGGGGCAATTCGCCCGGACCTTTGACCGTGCCGGTTAAAAAATCTGCGGATGTGGTTGTCATAAGTTTAATTATTCAAAAATCAGCCGGATGCTTCACGCCGCGCCGATGCTGTTTTCAAACGTGAGTATAAATCATCATCGTGGAAATTTCCTTCGTGTCCCGGCAAATCCTGAATCGCGCGGATGTCGCAGCCGTCCCGTAAAAGATGCGTCGCAGCGGAAAAGTAAAACAAAATGCCGATAAAATCAAGTTTTCTTCTGACTTAATGAATGAAAGAAATGTGCGAAACTGGTAGCCGTCCGCTAATTCGTCAAAGTACAAAGAAAATTTTGATGCGAGCATTGTGGCGAACCTTGCTTGTCATACCGGGAGCTGATATTTGCGATTTAATCCAAGATTTACCAGCTTGTCGCTGGTTTGTTTTTGCCCGCGGCATCTCAATCGTTCGACGGCTTTTTTGAAATTAATCCGGCAGGGAATATTCAAATCATTTATAATGTTAACTGACTGTATTTTTTCGCCCATTGCCTGCACTGTAAGACTGGCAAGCTAAGTTTTAGGTCGATTCCAAGGGGGTTTTTATGAGGATTGTATTTTCTCCTGTCAGAGCAGCGGTTGCGTATTCGGTTTTTATTACGAGCTTACTTTTAGGCTTCGTCGTTTCCGTATTCGCCGCGCCGGGCGATCTTGACGCGTCTTTCGGCGTGCAGGGCAGGCAATTAGTCACCGTCAGCACCAACCCGATAATTGCGATTCACAACAACACGACGGACGTTATCGTTCAACCGGACGGAAAAATTCTGGTTGCCGGATACGCTTATTTCGGCGTCAACCCGACCTCGGGCGACGACTTTGTCGTGATGCGCTTTAACCCGAACGGCACTTTGGATTCGGGTTTTGCGAACGGCGGCATTTTTCTCTACGATTTCCAGAGCGGAAGCGATCATCTGAACGGAATCGCCCTGCAGCCGGACGGAAAAATCGTCGCCGCCGGGCAAGTGCAGATTAACCCGTTTAACCAGAATCCGAATACGGCTTTCGCCGTCATCCGGCTCAATCCGAACGGCGCGTTCGATGCTTCGTTCGGCACGAACGGTCTGGTCGTCACGGATTTTCTCGCCAGCCTCGACCAGGCGACCGAAGTGGCGATTCAGCCGGACGGAAAAATCCTTGCCAGCGGCTGGTCGACGCGCAGCGATACCAATAACGGCGCGTATGATTTCGCGCTCGTCCGCTACAATCCGAACGGCACGCTCGATGCGACTTTCGGCACGGGCGGCAGCGTTTTCACGGACTTTAACGGCTTCGGCGATTTGGCGCAGACTTCGGTTCTTCAGCCGGACGGAAAAATCGTTCTGGCGGGCTGGGTCTGGACGGGCATCGTTTCGGAATACGATTTCGGTCTGGCTCGCTACAACGCGAACGGCACGCTCGACGCTTCGTTCGGCGCGGGCGGCAAAGTCGTGACGCCGATCGGCAACAATCTGAGCGAGCTGGTGCGCGGAATGTCGCTTGCGCCCGGCGGAAAATTAGTGGTGACGGGCGATTTGTATAATCCGCCGAGCGGCAACATTCAAGGCAACAGAGACATCGTCGCCGTTCGCTACAACCCGAACGGAAGTCTGGACGCGACGTTCGACGGCGACGGAAAATTCATCTACGGCTCGACTCTGGGCGACCGCTCGGAATCGGGCGGCGACACAATCGTTCAGCCGGACGGAAAGATTTTGCTGACCGGAAAAAGTCATCTGCGAACCGAGTCCGTGCCGGGCGGAACGGTCTCGCATACGGAAATGATAACTATCCGGCTTAACGTAAACGGCAGCTTCGACACGAACTTCGGGGCGAACGGCATCACGCTGACCGATTTCGGCATCGTCACTCCGGAGCCTGACCGCCAGCCCCGAACCGGCGACAGCGGCGAAGCCATCACTCTGCAGCCGGACGGAAAAATCGTCGTCGCGGGCGAAGCCGTCCTGGGAAACGGCGATTACAGGTTCGTCGTCGCCCGTTTTCTAAACGACATCGGCTCGATTGCCGTGCGTCGTCCCGCTTTTGATTTTGACGGGGACGGCAGAGCTGACCAATCCGTTTTCCGCACGTCCGACAGAACCTGGTATCTGCTCGGCTCGCAATCCGGATTTTCAGGCGTGCAGTTCGGTTTAAGCTCCGACCGCATCGCTCCGGCTGATTTCGACGGCGACGGCAGAACCGACGTCGCCGTTTTCCGTAACGGCACGTGGTATTGGCTGAATAGTTCAAACGGCAGCTTTAACGCTTATCAGTTCGGCGTTGACGGAGACATTCCCGTTCCTTCGGATTATACCGGCGACGGGCGCGCGGAGCTGGCGGTTTATCGCAGCGGCGTTTGGTATACTTTGAATCTTGCCGACAATCAATTCCGAGCCGTGCAGTTCGGCATCAGTTCCGATAGAGCAGTTCCGGCGGATTATGACGGCGACGAAAAAACCGATTACGCGGTTTATCGCGACGGCACGTGGTATCTGCTGCGTTCGACGGCAGGTTTTGCCGCCGTGCAATTCGGCATCGCCTCGGACAAACCGGTCGTCGGCGATTACGACGGCGACGGGCAAGCCGACCCGGCTGTTTATCGGGCAGGCGTGTGGTATATTCTGCAAAGCAGTACGCAAGGCTTTTTTACCGTTCAGTTCGGAGTCGCCAGCGACGTTCCCGCTGCGGCGGATTACGACGGCGACGGGAAAACCGATATTGCGGTTTATCGTGACGGCGTCTGGTATCTGCTGCGTTCCGCGCAGGGGTTCGGCACAGTGCAATTCGGCATTGCCAGCGATAAACCTGTTCCGGCGGCTTTCGTGCCTTAAAAACAAGCGGCGTGGCGAAGACCGCGCCGCACCGAACAAATCAATGGACGCGAGGCGGAAACTGCAACTTTCTTATCACGGTTCTTCTAAAACCTTTGAGCTTACCTGTTGCCGGTTTCCGCCCGCGTCAACGCCGCCGTTAGATGCCTGCAATTTCGGAAAGTTTCCAAGATGCTACCTGTATGAAACAAATTCCTGTAACGAAAAATCGTTGGGTCTGGATTATTCCAACCGCCCTCGCCGTTATGGTCGTCAACGTAGCGATACACATACTCTATATGGTGACGTATAGCTATGTTATCAATCCGGGTCGGGACGAGGCGTATTATCAAGCACACGCGATGGCAAGCGCGCCGTATTCGAGCATCGTCGCCGGGATGCCGTTAATGTTTTTCGCGTGTCGGTGGATAGGCAGAAAATTCGAGGCGCGGCTGAGCCTGACCGCCGCGCTGCTTGTCTGGCTGGTATATTTTCTGATTGATATAACCGTGATTATATTTGCGGGAGAATTATTCAGAATGGCGCTGCTCTTTACGATTTCATTTGCGACGAAACTCGCAGCGGCATATTTGGGCGGACTCGCGGCTCGGAAGCGGCTCGTCGAAGTCTAGAGACCGGCGCGTGGCGAAATCAACGACGCATCCGACAATTCAATGGATGTGAGGCGGAAACGGCGACTTTCTTATCACAGTATCTTTTTACTCTTAGCTTGCTTGTTTGCGGTTTCCGCCCGCGTCATCTCAATCGTTATGTTGCTTTTGGCTTTTCTGAAACGGCTCAAAAACTATGGAAGAAGTTAAGACGTCGCCCGGAGAATCACGCATTGTAAAAGTCCAACTCGCCAACGGTAGCATAACGGAAACTGAACTTTGTTTCTTTGCAAAGTATGCTTCCGAATCTTATTACGGCGCGGCTTATCTTGAACTGCATATTGAAAATGTCGGCAGCTTCTCCGGGGAATCGCACAATTATTTCGACGCTCTCATTAATTTGCGGAAAGAACTTGAGCCTCTACAGATAAAAATTTTATGCTTTGGAGCGCGCAGAGATGTTTGGGCTTCTGGTATGCAGCGGGATATGGGCGCGGGTTTAACGGCTTATTTGCTTTCTGCCAAAGCTGAAGGACGCAAACCGGAGCAATCCATCTTTGATTACGCGCCGCCCGAAACAATCGGCACTGTGGACGAGCAGCGAAAATACTCTGAAAATTGGGCGAATGCGAAACAGCCGCAAAAACCGTAGCGCAGCATAACAATTCAATGGACGTGAGCCGGAAATGGCGGCGTTCTTCTATCTCAGGCTGCGTGTCTGCGCCGCTGTTTCCGCCTGCGGCATCTCAATCGTTACGAGAAAAATCATTCCCCTTGAAAATCGAGCAATTGGTCTTCAATCATCGCCAGCTCTTTGCGCAGGTTGCTTTCCATCGAAATCGAAACCTGGTCTTGTTCGAGCTGAATCGCCTGTTCTTCCGGGTCGCGGTCAAGCTCCATCTGCAAATCTTCGTTGACGCGGTTTAATTGCGCGATGATTTCGTCGCGGCGGCGTTCTAATTGTTCTCTGGTCGGTTTGCGGTTTTCCGGCATAAATTCTCCCTCTCTCAATTTTATTTTTAAAAGTATAACGCCTGCGCCGCGCTCGTGTGAAGAGGCGCGGGTTTTCGGGCGAAAATCGCAGTTCGTCAAAAAAAATCGTCTGTTCGTCACATCCGGCTTGCCGAAAAAGCGTTTTTCGTGCTGAATAATAATGCTATGAACACCGAGCCGAAATTAAACCGCCGGATGGTGAAATGGATTGGCATCTGGGCGGTCTGGACATTGTTTGCATTCTTTTTCACCAGCCAGTTTGCCCTCCAGAATCAATTGTCGAAAAATCCCGTTTCTTTCTGGCAGATTTTGTCGTGGCAGATGGTTTCCGGCTACGTCTGGTTTGCCTTAAGCCCTTTGATTTTGTGGCTGGCGCAGAAATTTCCGCTCGAAGCCGGAAGATGGCGCAAGTCCGTTCCGATTCACCTGGTCGCCAGCGTCGCCGTCGCGCTTTTCCAGCAGGCGATTGACACTTTCGCGCTGACCCGGCTCGGCTATCCGCCGAATCGCCAGTTTGCCACGTTTCTCGAAGCCTACCAGTTTTTCGTTTTCGTCAATCTGCATCTGAGCATTTTGATTTACTGGTGCGTGCTCGGCATCAAATATACGGTCAGCTATTACCAGAAATATCGCGAGCGCGAATTGCAGACTTCGCAATTGCAGGCGCGGCTGGCGATGTCGCGCCTTCAGGTTTTAAAGATGCAGCTTCACCCGCATTTTCTGTTCAATACGCTGAACGCGATTTCCGAATTGATTTACAAAGACCCGGAATCAGCCGAGCGGATGATTGGCGATTTGAGCGACCTTTTGAGAATGTCTTTTCAAAATCTGGAAGTGCAGGAAATCACGCTCAAACAGGAGCTGGAATTTTTGCGTAAATATCTGGAAATCGAGCAGATGCGCTTTCACGACCGCCTGAAGGTGGAAATGAAAATCGCGCCCGAAACGCTCGACGCGCAAGTGCCGAATATGATTCTTCAGCCGCTGGTCGAAAACGCCATCAAGCACGGGCTCGCGCCGCGCTCCGAGGGCGGAAAAATCGAAATCGACGCGCAGCGCAGCAACGGGCATCTGCAAATCACCGTCAGCGACGACGGCATCGGCGTCCCGTTTAACGACGTGGAAAATCTGCCGGAAGGCGTCGGCTTGTCGAACACGCGCAAGCGCCTGCGGCATCTTTACGGAGAGCAGCACAAATTCGATTTGGCGACTTCGGCGCAAAAAAGCGGCTTAAAGGTAAATCTGACGATTCCCTTTAAAGAATCTTTTGAAACGCGGAATGATGAACGCGGAACGCTGAATTAAAAAAATCGGGGACCCGGAAGGAACTATATATTCCGCGTTCGCGCGTTTTTACCTTGATGAGAATCAAAACCTTAATCGTTGACGACGAACCGCTGGCGCGCGAGCGCATCAAGCGAATGCTGCGCGACGAGCCGGACATCACGGTCATCGGCGAGTGCGGCAACGGCGCGGAAGCCATCGCCGCAATCAAGCGCGAAAAGCCCGACCTCGTTTTTCTCGACATCCAGATGCCGGAAAAAAACGGTTTTGAGGTTATCGAATCGCTCGACGCTAAAGCCGTTCCGACCATAATCTTCGTCACGGCTTACGACCAATATGCGCTTCAGGCTTTCGAGGTGCACGCGCTCGACTATCTGCTCAAGCCTTTCAACCGCGACCGCCTGAACCGCGCTCTGACGCGCGCCCGCGGGCACATCGAACATCGAAATTTCGGCAATCTCGACGAGCGGCTGGCGTCGCTCATCGCCGATTTGAAGGTGGAAAGAAAATATCTGGAAAGACTGGTCGTCAAAACGACGGGACGCGTTTTCTTTCTGAAAACCGACGAAATCGACTGGATTGAAGCCGCCGGAAATTATCTGAAACTGCACGTCGGGCGCGAATCGCACCTGATACGCGAAACGATGAACGGCATCGAAGCCAAGCTGAATCCTGACAAATTTCTGCGCATTCATCGCTCGACGGTCGTCAATATCGACCGCATCAAAGAGCTTCACCCGATGTTCAGCGGCGATTATTCCGTCATTTTGCGCAACGGCGTCGAACTCACCTTAAGCCGCAACTATCGCGAACGATTTCTCGAACTTTTCGAGAATCAAACGTAATAACTGATAACTGATAACTGATAGTGGAAAACAGTAGCGAGCTTTAAATTTCCATTATCAGTTCTTTATTTTCAGTCTTAACTATCAGTTCTCAGTTCTCAGTTATCAGTTATCAGTTCTTAATATTAATTTCAGAACCGTTCATCACACGTCTATTTCACTTCGTCACAAAATTGTTTTCCGTCATAAATAAAAGGTTAAAATTCCGCCAGAAATTAATTATTCCGCCGAGTGGAGTCTTTATGTCACGAATATTCAAGTTTAAGGTCCTGTTTTTATTGATGTTTTCCATCGTCATCGTCTGGCGCAACTACGTTATCGTTATCGGTCAGTCAAACACCACGACGGCGGCGAAAGCGTTTCTCGTCACGCTGAACAAAACCGAAAAGGGAACGCTGACGATTATCGACCCGAAAGAGATGAATGT